>CAUUUT010000005.1:0-41340 GCA_963548485.1 uncultured Streptococcus sp. | reverse complement strand
CTCCGATTTATGTAGCTCCTGCGATGAATGAACATATGTGGGAAAATCCTGCAACCGTTCGTAATGTGGCACAGCTTCAAGCAGATGGGAAAGTTATTATTGAACCAGCTACTGGATTTTTAGCAGAAGGATATAATGGCAAGGGCCGTCTTCCTGAACCGGAAGAGATCTTCGAGCAAGTGACTTTCTTTGAGAGTAGACGATTGTACGGCTCTCCTTTAAAAGGGAAATCTGTATTAATTACAGCCGGTGGGACAAAAGAGCGTATTGATCCAGTGCGTTATATTTCTAATGATTCTTCAGGAAAAATGGGATATGCACTTGCAAAGGCTGCCTCCATCTTAGGAGCTGAGGTTCAATTAGTTTCAACGACCAAACAATTGAAAGTTCCGTTTGGTGTGAATGTAACGTATGTTGAATCAGCGCGTGAGATGGAAGAAGTCGTTACAGCACATTTTCCAACTACCGATGTTGCGGTGATGGTTGCTGCAGTGTCTGACTACTATGTTGCCAATCGTTCGGATCAGAAAATCAAAAAGCAACACAATGAATCAGGATTAAAACTAGAATTAGCAGAAAACCCAGATATTCTAAAGGGCCTCGGTCATTCTAAGAAAGAAGGACAAGTTGTCATTGGGTTTGCGGCAGAAACTGAAAGAGTATTAGAATATGCTGCAGTAAAATTAGAAAAGAAAAAAGCTGATGCGATTATCGCTAACGATGTTTCTAGTTCGAAAATAGGATTTAATGCGGATAACCATCAAGTCACGATTCTTACTAAAGATGGAAAACAACTTCCGCTTCCAGAGAGTTCGAAAGAAGAGTTGGCGCTTGAAATTTGGAAGTCCTTATTGGACGCTAATATTATTCAATAACAAATCATTAAAAGAGAGATAAACCAATCTGCCAATCGCGTAGATTGGTTTATTTTATTGCACTTTATAGCACTAAAAATATTTCTAGTTTTACATAGAAATTTACCGCATTTCAAGAAAATGTGGTATAATAGGGAAGGTTATCTAGGCATGGAAGGAGAATTTATGAACGAGAATATTTCATTGCCAGAATTTATGAGAAACGAACTCGTGATTAAGAAACAATTAGAGCTTCGACAGCGAAAAGGCTATTTAATTTCAAAACGAATTTTTGACATTGTAGTATCGCTATTACTACTAGTACCATTATCCATTGTATTTTTAATAATTGCGATTGCCATCAAATTAGAAGATGGAGGACCTGTATTTTATAGACAGGAACGCGTGACGACAAATGGGCGCAAGTTTAAAATTTTTAAATTCAGAACGATGGTTTTAAATGCGGATAAAGTAGGCCCGCTTGTGACACAAGATCATGACCCGCGTATTACAAAAGTAGGACGTCGTGTACGTAATTATCGTTTAGATGAAGTAGCTCAGCTGCTCAATGTATTGATTGGAGATATGTCTTTTGTAGGGGCAAGGCCTGAAGTGCAAAAATATGTAGATGCATACACGCCAGAAATGCAGACAACCTTATTACTTCCTGCTGGAGTAACATCGATTGCGGCGATTGAATTTAGACACGAAGCAGAAAAAATTGCAGAGTGGACAAAGCAAGGGTTGACAGTGGATGAAGCTTATATCAAGCATATCTTGCCAGAAAAAATGCAATACAATATTGATTATTTAGAAAAATGTAGTTTAAAAAATGATATTGCAATTATGGTCAAAACTGTGATTGCGGTCTTAAAATAACTTGGAGGAAACAACATGAAAGTTAGAAATATTCCATTCTCACCACCGGATATTACAGAAAAGGAAATTAACAATGTAGTCGAAGTACTACAATCTGGTTGGATTACAACAGGACCAAAAACAAAAGAATTTGAACGTCAATTAGCAGAGTATTTAGGTACTGAAAAAGTAGTGTGCTTAAACTCAGCAACAGCTGCTTTAGAATTAGCATTACGCGTGTTAGGCGTTGGACCTGGAGACGAAGTTATCGTCCCTGCCTATACGTATACTGCTTCATGTAGTGTTATTGAGCACGTTGGAGCTACACCTGTTATGGTTGATATTCAAGAAGATCATTTTGAAATGAACTATGATGCTTTAGCTGAAGCAATCACTGAAAAAACAAAAGTGGTGATTCCTGTTGAATTAGCAGGAGTACCATGTGACTACCGTCGTATTTTTGAAGTGGTGGAATCAAAACGTGGTTTATTCCAACCATCTACAAACTTACAACGTTACTTTAACCGTATTATTGTTGTTTCTGACTGTGCACATGCGATTGGAACGACTCGCGATGGAGTGTCAGTTGCAAAAATAGCTGACTTTGCATCCTATTCATTCCATGCTGTTAAGAATTTAACAACTGCAGAAGGTGGATGTATTACATGGAATCCAGAAAACGAATTGGATTCTGAAGCCATGTATAAAGAGTTCCAAGTATATTCACTACACGGACAAACAAAAGATGCGTTAGCTAAGATAAAACCAGGTTCTTGGGAATACGATATCGTTATTCCTGGATTCAAATGCAATATGCCGGATATTATGGCTGCCATTGGTTTAGCGCAATTAGAACGTTACCCACAATTATTAGAACGCAGAAAAGAAATCGTACGTAATCTTGATAAAGGGTTATCTGTGGATAAACGTATCCAAGTATTACCACATGAAGGTAAAGACTACGAATCTTCTCGCCACTTATACATTACACGTGTGCAAGGCGCAAGTTATGACCAACGTGGAGAAATTATTACAAAAATGGCGGAACGTGGTATTTCATGTAACGTTCACTACAAACCACTTCCATTATTAACGGCTTACCAAAATATGGGATTCCGTATGGAAGATTATCCAAATGCGTATCGCTTCTTTGAAAATGAAGTGACATTACCATTACATGGATTACTCAGCGATGAAGATGTGGATTACATTATTCGAAATTATTTAGAAGTGATTCAAGAAGTACTTGGATAGTCAGGAGAGGATATTTAAATGAATAATCGATTGAAAATTTTATTATTATTCATCGTTGACTCGCTACTCGTTGTTGGATCAGTATTTTTAGGGTTTCGATTAGTAACAGAAGGGTTGATCCGTAATATTCATGGATTAACGATTACGGCGATTTTATCGTTAGTAGCTTATTATGTTTTCTCATACTTCTTCAACCTTTATTGGAGAGATTGGGAATACGCGAGTGTCTATGAAGTAATCACTGTCGTAAAATGTGTGTCTGCAACTGTAATCGTCTCAACGATTTCAGGCTTAGCCTTCTTTGATACGAAAGTGACTTGGCAATTTTTAATAGTCTGCTGGTTATTACTCGTGATTTCTATCGGTGGTGTTCGATTATCCATGCGTGTGTTCCGTGAGTTCTTTTCGGACAGTAGCGTGATGGAGAATGCAAAACCGACATTAATCGTTGGTGCCGGAGCAGCGGGAACTTTATTAGTTCGTCAAATGTTGATGCATCCTGCAATGAGAATGGATCCAATCGCCTTTGTTGACGATGACCCAGAAAAACTACGTAAAGATATTTATGGAGTTCGTATTTTAGGGGCTATCAAAGATATCGAACGCATTGTAGATACTATGGGGATTACAAAAGTCGTTATTGCCATGCCGTCACTTCCAATCAAGAAATTAAATGAAGTGTATGATGTCGCCCGTAAAACAGGTGCTGAATGTGTAATTTTACCGAACATTGATGATGTAATGAGTGGGAACTTACACGTACAACAACTACGAAATGTCGAAATTGAAGACTTATTAGGTCGTGATCCTGTTGAGTTGGATCAAACGATGATTGAAAAGCAACTTCGTGGCAAGAAGATTCTTGTAACGGGTGCAGGTGGTTCGATTGGTTCAGAAATTTGTCGTCAAGTAGCAAAATTTAAACCAAAAGAAATCATCATTTTAGGACATGGTGAAAATAGTATTTATCAACTGAATATGGAATTAGTTGGGAAGTATTCTCAACACTTCACGATTACGCCAGTGATTGCCGATGTGCAAGATCGTAAACGTATCTTTGAAGTGATGGATAAATATAAACCAGATGTGGTTTACCATGCTGCAGCGCATAAACACGTACCATTAATGGAATTGAACCCTCGTGAAGCGGTGAAAAACAATATTCTTGGTACAAGAAATGTTGCTGAAGCAGCAAGCCATGCACGTGTAAAATCATTCGTAATGGTTTCAACAGATAAAGCAGTTAACCCACCAAATATTATGGGAGCTACAAAACGTTTGTGTGAAATGATTGTGCAAGATATGGCCACACGTAGCGAATATACTAAATTCGTAGCGGTTCGTTTCGGGAATGTATTAGGGTCTCGTGGTTCAGTAATTCCGCTCTTTAAAAAGCAAATTGCTGAAGGCGGTCCGATTACAGTAACACATCCGGATATTGTTCGTTACTTTATGACAATTCCAGAAGCAGCGCAATTAGTGATTCAAGCAGGTTCACTTGCTCGAGGCGGGGAAATCTTCGTACTCGATATGGGTCAACCAGTGAAGATTGTGGACTTAGCAAAAAACTTAATTCGTCTTTCAGGATATGATGAAGGAGATATTGAAATTAAGTTTACAGGATTACGCCCAGGAGAAAAGATGTATGAAGAGTTATTAAACGAAGGGGAAGTAAATCCAAAACAAGTCTTTCCTAAAATTCATATTGGAATTGCGGACAATTCTAAAATCAATCGTGTGTATAATTTCATTGAAAACTTCGAAAGCTATACAGATCAACAATTGCACGATGAATTGATTGATATTGCGAATAAAAAGAAATAAAATATAAAGGATTGGGATAGTTATCTCAATCCTTTTATCATATATAAAGAGGTGGAAAAATGTTAGTTTCCGTAAATATTAGTGCCTACAATGAGCAAGATTACTTGCCTGAAATTTTTGAGAGTTTAAAAAATCAAACATATCCATTAAAAAACATTGAAGTAGTATTAGTGAATGCTATGTCCACTGACAATACCCGTGCCTTAATGGAACAATTTAAAGCAGAAAATGAACATTTATTTTATGGTGTGAAAATTCTTGATAATCCAAGAAAAACGTTAAATACAGGGTTAAACTTAGGTTTTAAAAATTCAGACGGAGAGTGCTTCCTAAAAGTAGATGCACACTCTCAAATTCCTACAAACTTTATTGAAGCCAATGTAAGAGTAATTGAGTCTGGTCAGAAAGTTTGTGGTGGGAAAAGACCTACTATCGTCCAAGCAGAAGATGACTTCTCAAAAACATTACATATCGTTGAAGAATCCGCTCTTGGAAGTAGTATCGCGAATTACAGAAAAGGGGACACTAGTCGCTATGTGGATTCTGTGTTCCAAGGGATGTACTACAAAGATGTCGTCGATACAGTTGGTTATTTTGACGAAAAATTAACACGTACAGAAGATAATGAGTATCACTACCGTATCCGTAAAAATGGATTTAAGATTTGGTACGATACTTCAATTGAGTCATTCCAATATATTCGCCCGACTTTATTTAAGATGCTCCAACAAAAGTTCGCGAATGGCTATTGGATTGGGTTAACCTCTCATGTTTGCCGTGATTGCTTATCTTTATTCCACTTTGGACCTGGTGTATTTGTGGCAACGTTACTCGTATTAATGATGCTGACGCCAATTAGTTTTGCACCACTATTAACAGTGCTTGGACTCTATTTATTGGCAGTCCTAGGGTTATCCATCTTTGAAATTTCAAAGCAAAAATATAATCATACATTACTTTTAATTCCGTTTATTATGATTGCGATTCATTTCGCATATGGTATTGGAACGATTAAAGGATGGATTTTTGGATTTGAATTTAAAAAAGAGTATTTTGACTCAGAAGATAAATCTTAAAATTCCTATAAACACTCATGAGTTCAAGTTTAATCTGTGGTATAATAAACTGATTGTATAGTTATTGGAGTGGAATGAATGAGAGTAAATGAAGAAAAAGTTTCAAATAGAAGAAAGCAAAGAAAAAATCAGAAAAGAAGAAAGATTGTATTCACAATTCTACTCGCAATAGTGTCTGTGATTATTGCTGTAGCCGCTTATGCATGGAGTCGAATTTCGAAAGCTGAAGATGCCATCCATCAAAAGGTGGAAACTGTGCAATTACGTGATAAAGAATTAACAGATGACAGCAGTTTTTCGGTTCTTCTATTAGGAATTGATAATGGAGCTTATGGTCGTGACACGGAAGTAGGTCGTTCGGATACGATGCTTCTTGTTACGGTAAATCCAAAGCAAAAGAAAACGACGATGATTAGTATTCCTCGTGATTCATATACGGAAATCATCGGATATGGTACTTTTGATAAAATTAACCATGCTTATGCGTTTGGAAAAGAACAATTCTCAATTAACAGTGTACAAAATATGCTGAATGTTCCGATTGACTACTATGTAACTGTAGATATGCATGGGTTGATGGGCCTTGTTGATGCAGTGGGTGGATTAGAGATTACACCAGCGTTAACATTTACGTATGAAGAAGAATCGTTCATTGAAGGTGTGACACGTCATGTAGACGGGGAAGCCGCACTTCGTTACGCTCGTATGCGTTATGATGACCCAGAAGGAGATACAGGACGTCAAAAACGTCAACAATATGTCATTCAAAAACTTGTTGAAAAATTATTAACGTTAGGTTCTGTGACGAAATACGAAGAAATTCTTAAAACATTAGAGAATTCAGTAAAAACAAACTTTACTGTAGAAAAATTATTCCAAATCGCACAAACGCATAAAGAAGCGCTACAACATTTTGAATCGGATACGATTAATGGGGATGGAGCGATGATTAATGGGATTTATTACTTCGTCATTCCGGAAGCTGAAAAGATTCGTGTTTCAAATGTTATCAGAAAATCACTTGATTTAGAAGAAATCACGGAATTAAAACATATTGAGACAAAAGAGACGCAATCATCAGTGAATATTGAGCAAAATGCTCCTCAAAATAATTCAAATGTACAAGAACAAGGAGATACGTACGTTGAACCGAATGTAACTCCAAATTATAACAACAATAACAGTAGTGATGATGATGACGACTATGAGGCACCAACAAATCCATCGAATAATGGTGGAGGGACAAGTGCTGTGACACCAACAGCACCAGCGACACAGGCGCCACAAGTAACGGCTGCTCCAGAGCAACCACAGCCTGTGCAACCAACGCAATCGACTCCTGTCACTCAAAAGCCTGTTGCACCACCTCAACCTACACAAAAACAAAACCCTTAATAGTATTGGAGTGAAAAGATGAACGAATCAAATGAATGGACGAGACAAGGGAGACGTCAAGAAAAGAAAAAGAAAAAAGGCCGTATTGGTTTTATTCTAATCCTTTTACTAGCAATCATTGCAGTAGCGGGAACTTATTATGCAAGTAAGATTAATACGACGATTAATTCTATTACTCAAAGCGTTGGGAATCGTACGGAAGAAGAAGCGAATGAAATTATTAAAAATGCCAAACCGATTAACATTTTGCTACTAGGAATTGATAATGGGGCATATGGACGTACAGAAGAAGATGGACGTTCAGATACAATGTTATTATTAACGGTTAATCCATCAATGAAGAAATCACAATTACTAAGTTTGCCACGTGATACGTATACAGAAATTGTGGGCACTGGTGGATATGATAAATTAAATCACGCCTTTGCTTATGGGAAGGCCCCAATGGTTATTAATTCAGTTGAGAAAATGCTTGATACGACAATTGACTTCTATGTGCAAATTAACATGGGAGGATTAATGGAATTCGTGGATGCTGTGGGTGGGATTGAAGTGACAAGTCCATTAACGTTCACATATGAAGGACGTTCTTTTGTGGAAGGAAAAACAGAACTACTAGATGGTGAAAGTGCCTTGCGTTTTGCACGTATGCGTTACGATGATCCAGAAGGAGATACAGGACGTCAAAAACGTCAACGTATTGTTATCGAAGAACTTGTTAAAAAATTGATGACTTTTAATTCTGTTGCAAACTTTGAGCAATTAATGAATGCGGTAAGCAAGAACGTCAAAACAGACTTGCCAATTGGACAAGTGATGGCCCTTAAAAATACTTATGGTCCTGCCATTACAGGAAACAATTTAACACAAACCTTTATCGAAGAAAGACAGTTATTATTAACAAACAATGCAGGAGAGCAAATTTATTATTCTTATGCAACGGATGAGGTGTTACTAGGAGTAAGTAATTCCATCCGTAAGTTAATGGGACAACCAACTGTTCAAACGTACCCATTACTACAAGAAAGAGAAGATTTATATTATTTAACGACTCCTTAATTGGAGAATAAGAGGTGTATAAAATGATTTATGCTGGGATTTTAGCCGGTGGAACCGGAACTCGTATGGGAATCCAAGAAATGCCAAAGCAATTTCTGCCATTAGGAAACAAACCAATTATTATTCACACAGTCGAAAAATTCTTGTTTGTTCCAGATGTAGATGTTGTTTATGTAGCGGTACATCCAAACTGGGTAAGCTACTTTAATGATTTATTAGATAAACATATTTTGACGAACAAGGACAAAATCCGTGTCGTTAGCGGTGGTGGAAATCGTAATGATAGCATCTTAAGTATTATTGCAGACATCAAAAATAGGGAATCATTTTCAACTGAAGATGTATTGATTACACATGATGCAGTTCGTCCGTTCGTTTCATATCGCATGATTGTCGATAATATTGAAGCGATGAAACACTATGATGTAGCGGATACTGTAGTGATGGCAAATGATACAATTGTTGAATCTGTAGATGGAAAAGTGATTTCTTCCATTCCAAACAGAACGCATATGTATCAAGGACAAACACCTCAAACATTTAAGATTCAATCCTTTACTGACTTGTATGATAGCCTTACGGATGATGTCAAAGAAATCTTGACAGACGCATGTAAAGTATTCGTGGTTAACGATGTGAAAGTAGCCCTTGTTGAAGGGGAATATTCAAATATTAAAATTACAACAGTAACTGATTTGAAAATTGCGCAAGCGATGTTAGGAGAGATTTAAAATGATTAATCGAGTGTATCAACTCATTCGTCCATCGTTTTTCTCAATTAAATATGAAGATGTGTCTTTCTATGAAGAAGATACTGTAGTGGTTCGACCAAACTATTTAGCTTTGTGTCATGCAGACCAGCGTTATTTCCAAGGAACACGGCCTGCTAAAATTTTGCAGAAGAAATTACCAATGGCGTTGATTCATGAATGTTGTGGAATCGTTGTTGCGGACCCAACAGGAACGTATAAGCCAGGAGACCATGTGGTGATGATTCCCAATCAACCACCACGTGATTTTAACCATGAGACAGAATTCTATGAGAACTATGTGAATGGAACATACTTCCGTTCAAGTGGCCATGATGGATTCATGCGCGAGTTCGTGACCATTCCAATCGACCGTGTTGTGAAATACGAAGATGTGCCAGATAAAGTTGCTGCTATTTCTGAATTTGTATCAGTTGGGGTTCACGGATTACGTCGTTTTGACAAAGTGGCTCATAGCCGTCGTAATCGCATCGTGGTATGGGGTTCAGGAAGTTTAGCGTATGTCGTAGCTACAATTGCCAAAGCAAAATTTCCAGAGTCAAAAATTATTATTGTGGGTAAAAATCCTGAAAAGTTACGCCTCTTCTCATTCGTAGATGAAGTGTATGATGTGAGTGATCTTCCAGAAGACTTTACATTTGATCATGCCATTGAATGTGTTGGCGGTAGCGGCACTCAAGATGCATATCGCGAAATTATCCGTCATATTCAACCTCAAGGAACGGTTGTTATGATGGGGGTTAGTGAGTTTGAAGTGCCATTAAACACGCGTGATATTCTGGAAAAAGGATTAACTTGGGTCGGTAGTTCTCGTTCAGGTCGTAAGGACTTTGAAGAGGCTGTTCAATTCATGGCAGATCCAAAAGTACATGCACGTTTGAACTTAATTATTTTTGAATCAAATCCAATTCAAGAAATGAAAGATATTTATCATTTCTTCGAGGAAGATAAATTAACGCCATTTAAAACAGTGGCCAAATGGGATATTTAGAAAGTGAGGAAAATATGGAACCATTACAAGAGAAATGCTTAGAAATGGCTGAATACTTTGTATCATTTTGTAAGCAACATGAATTATTATGTTATTTATGCGGTGGTGGGGCCATTGGAGCACTTCGCCATAAAGGCTTTATCCCTTGGGATGATGATTTAGATTTCTTTATGCCACGTAAAGATTACGAAAAATTAATCGAGTTGTGGCCAAAAGAAGCGGATGCACGTTATGTGATGTCAAATAGTAACGAACATTACCTAGACCGTAATTTATTTGTGACGATTCGTGATAAAGAAACGACGTGCGTGAAGCCTTATCAAGCGGATTTAGATATCCCACACGGTTTAGCGATTGATATCCTACCGCTAGATTATTATCCAAAATCAGAATCAGATCGTAAGAAACAAGTCCGCTGGGCTTTGATTTATTCATTGTTCCGTGCACAAACAATCCCTGAAAAACATGGTGGATTAATGAAATGGGGAAGCTTATTCCTATTAGGATTATTCCCAACACGTTCATTACGTTATAAGATTTGGAGCAAGGCGGAACGTGAAATGACAAAGTATACGCGTGAAGAAAGTGACGGGATTACTGAACTTTGTGCAGGCCCTGGATATATGAAGAATAAATATCCAATCGAAAGCTTTGAATCAGCGTTATTTGTACCATTTGAACAAACGGAAATGCCAATTCCAGTTGGATACGATGCTTACTTAAAAACAGCATTTGGTGATTATATGACACCACCTCCAGCAGATAAGCAGGTAGCGCATCATGATGCATTATTTGTCGATCTTGAAAATGGATACGAGAAGTATAAAGGGGAGTATTATGGAACCAAAAATTAGTATCATAGTTCCAGTTTACAACGTTGAACAATATCTCGAACGCTGTGTAGAATCGATTTTGAAACAGACTGTGGATAATTTTGAATTGCTCTTGATTAATGATGGTTCTAGTGATAACAGTGGACAATTATGTGATGAGTTGTCACGTAAAGATACTCGTATTCGAGTGCTTCATATTCAAAATGGAGGAGTCTCTAATGCAAGAAATTTAGGAATCCAGTCATCGAGAGGTGAGTGGATTTCGTTTATCGATAGTGATGATTTTGTAACTGAGGATTATCTTGAAACACTACTACAACCTGTTGAAACAGATGAAACAATTGGTTTTTCAATTGGGAAATTACATCATATCCAAAACGGAGTTGTGACCCCTTTTCAAAATACAACTAGTGAAGTAAATGTGTGGAATACAGAACAGACTCTAAAAGAGCTATTAACGACAGAAAAAACATCATTTTTCCCTGTCGCAAAACTATTTCGTAAGAGTCTAATTAACGACCATAAATTTAATACGCGATATCACCTTGCAGAAGATGCGTTATTCTTAACAGAATTATTACTTCAGACAAAATGTAACACAGTTTTTATTGATAAACCAATTTACTTTTATGATCATCGAGAGGGAAGTGCAACAACATCGGTGAATCAGTATGTTTTTGATACGGTTACTGTGTATCAGGAAATTATTCATATGGTTAAGAAAGAGTTCCCAAATTTACAACAGGAATTGAATAATCGTGAATATTGGTCATATATTACTGTCTATGATAAGTTGATTTTTGCGAATAATAAGCAGTTTAGTGAGAAAGAAAAAGAATATAGAAGATGGATTTTAAAGCATAAAAAAGAAATAATGAAAGATCAGTATTTTACGAAATTTAGAAAAATTGCTATTGCATTCTTAAGTGTTTCACCATTTCTTTATAAGAAAATTGTTGAGTTGAAAAAGTAGTAAATAAAGGAGTTAAAAATGAGTTTTTCAAAAATTAATGATTACTTAGAAAAGTATAAAGTGGGGGTAGCCTATTCATTTATCCTCGTTTCTATTTTAAGTATGAGTTCGCTTATTTATAAAGTGGCAAATCCAATTTATAAAGGTTTATCTGCGGTAGTTTTCGTATTCATTTTAGTTTCACTATTAGGTGGCTTTAAGAAAATCAAAATAGATGTTAAATTCTTAATATTATTTGGATTGGTTGCGGGAAGTCATTTATTGTCGGCGCTAGTGAATCGCTCAGGATATTTTTTTGGGAATATTACTGAAGTAGTTTTTATGGTTACTTACATTTTGCTATTTGTTATGTTAGAAGCAAATCAATTGCAGAAGGTATTTCAATTAACAGCTGTAACCGTTCAAGTTATATCTTTTTTATCTGCCTTATTTGCATTAATTTTGTTTTTTGCAAGAGTATTAATCTTATTTAAGGTAGGAGATCGCTCTTATTCGTATGGTGTTTTAAATGGAAGAGTTTGGGGTATCGTAAATCCAAATGCTAGTGCTATTTTTACATATATTAGCATTATTTTAGCACTCTATTTAATTCATCAAGGTCATAAGTACTCCGTACTATTTAAAATTAACAACATCATTCAAGTGATTTATTTTGCTATGATGCAAAGTCGAGGAGCGCTATTATCATTTTTACTAATGATTGGACTATATTTTGCTTTTGTTGCAAGAGGCAATATCGTTAAAAGATTAATTGCTTTTCTAATGGTTGCTATTTTAGTATTTGGTACAAATGTAGGAATTAGTTTTGCGGCTTCAAAATATATAACAGTTAGTAAAGCAACTGTTTTTAATTTTGATAAAACAACAAAAATTTCGGATGATGTATCTTCCTCTTCGGAAGTTGCTAGTGAATTACATTTAATTGAAACGACACCAAGCGGTAGAACGAATATTTGGAAAAATGCATTGAAAATGGGAAGTGTAAAACCAGTACTCGGCTACGGTGTTCGAAATGTACCGAGTTACTATTCTCAGTACTTTAGTAAATATGAAATCCAAAATTCTTTAATCGGTGGTAATTTCCATAATATCTTTATTACCGTCTTTGTAAGTTCTGGAATCGTAGGACTGGTTGCTTTTATGATGCTATTAGGGTATATCATTCAACGTTTCGTTCGTTACCTATTCATTTCAAAGAAAAATTCAGATAAATTAGTAATGATTTTATTCTTTGGAATGTTATTTGGACAATTGTTTGAAAGCCAAATCATGTATTCAACAAATTTCATTAACATTATGTTCTGGTTTGTTGCTGGATATGGATTGATGATTTGTAATCGTGATGAAAAAATTCGATATCAAGAAGTAACGGATGTTCAAGAAATCCAACAAATGGAACTAGGGATTATGGAATATATCCATGAGGTTTGCGATAAAATCGGAGTGAAGTACTTCTTAGCCTATGGTAGTTTAATTGGTGCAGTTCGTCATCAAGGGTTTATTCCGTGGGATGATGATATGGATATTTGTATGCTAAGAGAGGATTATGAAAAACTCCAAGATTATTTAATTGCAAATCCTTCTGAACGTTACCAAGTGATGTCTTATAAGAACAATCGTAATTATGTTTATCCATTTATGAAAGTGATGGATAATCAAACCTATTTAATTGAGGAAGATGTTCGTATCGATTCAAATATGGGAATTTACGTTGATATCTTCCCTGTGGATGGCTATGAGGACGATCAAGCGTTTAAAGATAAAATGACAACCATTATAAAAAAACGCCAATTGAGCTGTTACACATTTAAAGGGATTACGAATAAGAATAGTTTTATCAATTCCCTTATTCGATATGCTTCTGTTGTAGCTTTTTATTTCACAGATACAAATAAATATGTGAAGCAAATTGACGAACTGGCCAAGTCAAGAAAAGTTGAAGATTATGAGCTTGTTGATTATCTTATCTACAAAGATATGAATAAGCCAGTATGGAAACGCGAATGGTTAAAAGAGGTAACATTTGGTAATTTTGAAGGAAGGGATTTTTTAATTCCTGTAAACTTCCATGAAATTCTAACTTCGGACTACGGTGATTATATGCAATTACCGCCTGTTGAAAAACAAGTTTCTCATCATGATTTTAGATTGTGGAAAATAGTGGAAGAAAAATAACAAAAGAGGTTTATATGAAAAATATTAAGCTGAACGCATTCACGAATATGCTTGTGCGAATACTGAATATTGTCTTTCCTCTAATCACGGGACCGTATATTTCGCGTGTGTTGAGTAAGGAGGATTTTGGGAATTTTAATGTTGCCAACACAATATTAAATTTATTTATTCCGTTCGCAACTCTTGGAATCTACAATTACGGAATGCGTGAAATTAGTAAAGTAAAGAATGATCGAGACAAAATTAATAAAGTATTTAGTCAGCTCTTTTATATCTCACTAATTTGTACAGTTGCAACAACTATCATCTATTATATTTATGTTAGTCTTACTGTTGATACTCCCGATTTGAGATACTTATACTATATCCTAGGGGTTCAATTATTCTCTCAATTATTCTATATTGAATGGTTAAACGAAGCCTTCGAGAACTATAAGTTTATTTTTTATAAAACACTAGTGATTCGTATTCTTATGTTAGTTGCGGTTTTCATGTTCGTTAAGAGAGCAGAGGACATCATTCCGTATACGATTGTCATGTCAGTTATTACATTAATTAATTTCCTTGCAAGTTTTGTATGGATCAAACGAGAAGTAAAGTTTGTAAGGGTTCATGTAAAAGATATGATGAAAATGATGAGCCCGTTATTTGCAGTTTTATTAATTGCAAATGCGAATATGTTATATACGTATTTAGATCAAATTTTCTTATCGAAAATAGGAGTCGTTGAAAATGTAACTTACTATGTTACGGGATATAATATTGCAACCCTTTTGGCAAGAGTAGTTAGTGGAGCTGTAAGTGTGAGTGTTCCAAGACTTGGTTACTATCTTGGAATAGGGGATAGAAAAGCTTATCAAGACCTAGTAAATAAGGGAAGTCAAGCCTTTTTCTTCTTCCTTGTACCTATCTGCGTTGGGCTAGCGACTGTCGGAATACCAGTAACACTATTGTATGGTGGAGAAAAATACTTTTTTGCTGGAATGTGTACAGTGCTTTTTGCAATTCGTACCATTGGTTGGGCATTAGAAATTATTTTCGGAACACAAGTTATTCTTGTAAATGGTTATGAAGAGAGATTAACGATTCTTTATTTCGTCGGTGGTGGAATTAACTTGTTGCTAAACAGCATTTTATTCTTTATGGGAGTTACTGCACCAGAGTATTACATTATTACAACAATGGTAGCAGAGATTGTCTTGCTGCTGTTAGAATATATCTTTATTCGAAATATGGAATTAGTTCGAGTGAAACCGATTCTTCATATGTTGAAGAGATATATTGTTTTATCGTTAGGTTTTGTACCAATTGCATTTGTTGTAAATCATTTTGTACCTTATGGACAAGTAGTCGATAAAAAATTATTACTAAACATTGGCTTGACGGTCATTAGTTCAGTCATTTATTATCTAATTGCTTTAGCGATTGCAAAGGATGATTTATTCAACTCAATCTTGAAAGGTGTTTTATCAAAATTAAAAATAGGAGCTAAATCATGACAAAAGAAAGAGTAATGAGTTTAGATGAAATTAAAGAGGTAGAATTGAATATCCTAAAATATTTACATGAACTTTGCGAAAAACATGATATTAAATATTTTATAGATTTTGGTTCACTATTAGGGGCTGTTCGTCATGGTGGATTTATTCCGTGGGATGATGATACAGATATTTCGTTAGCTCGAGATGAATTCGAACGTTTATATGAGGTTCTTGTGAAAGAACAACATCCCTATTATCGTTTGATTTCATTTAGAGAAACACCAGGATATCCATTTAGCTATATGAGAGTTTATGATATTCGTACTCGTCGTGACGCTGAATTAATCGATAAGAGTGTGGTTTTAGGAACGTGTGTGGACATTTTCCCATATGATGGAGTAGTTACAGAAGAAGCTGACCGTAAAAAAATGAAACAGTACAAAAACTTCTTACGACTCTCATCTTTAAATTTTAAAGGAATCGAAATTACGAATGGTGGATTAAAGAATATTCCACGTTATATTGCATCGGCTATTTTTAGATTTACTTCCCCACAAATTTGGAATTTTAAAATTGAGCAATTAGCTAAAAAATATAATGGACATACTTCTTCTGATTTTGCTTGCACAGTATATGATTCTTACTATCCAAAAGGAATTAAAAAAGAATGGTTGTATGATACGATAGATATGGCATATGAAGATACTGTTCTAAAAGTTCCAAGAAAGTATCATGAAATTCTCGTTTATGAATTTGGAGAAGATTATATGACACCACCTCCAGTAGCGCAGCAAGTAGCGGGTGAAGCTAAAAACTATTGGATTGGTGAATAAGACTAAAAAATATAATAAGAAACTATTCAATTTCAAAAAAAGACCGATTGGATTTTCCAATCGGTCTTTCGTTTATTTATAATTCATTGCAGTTAAGGCTACTTGTAAGATGATAGCGCCTAGTGTACCGATTAACATTAATACGGCTACAACACGTGTAATTTTTTCAACTGTTGAAAGATTACGTTTTTTCTTTGCCAACAAAATCGCTCCTTTTTTCTTTGTTCGGTAATAGTTTACCGTAAATCGGTGTGAATTACTAGAGTTAAATGTTAAAAGGTTTTCTAAGGGTGAAAATGAATGAAATGAAAAATAGAATAAGTAAAAGAAAAGCATTCAAATGCCTTTCAAAAAGGAGTGATTTTTGATAACATAGATGTGTTAAATAAAACAAATTGGAGGAAGTTTCATGTCAAAACAACAAATTGGTGTCGTGGGTATGGCTGTTATGGGACGTAACTTGGCATTAAATATTGAAAGCCGTGGATACAGTGTTTCAATTTTCAACCGTACAACTTCAAAAACAGATGAAGTAATTGCGTTACATCCAGACAAAAAATTAGTACCAACATACTCAGTTGAAGAATTTGTAGAGTCTTTAGAAAAACCAAGAAGAATTTTATTAATGGTTAAAGCTGGTGAAGCAACAGATAAGACAATTCAAAGTTTACTTCCACACTTAGATAAAGGCGATATTTTAATCGATGGAGGAAATACATTCTTCCGCGATACAATGCGTCGTAATGAAGAACTTGCAAACTCAGGAATCAATTTCATCGGAACAGGTGTATCTGGTGGGGAAGAAGGAGCCTTAAAAGGACCTTCAATCATGCCTGGTGGACAAAAAGATGCATACGACTTAGTAGCACCTATTTTGGAAGAAATCTCTGCTAAAGCAGACGATGGCGCTCCATGTGTGACTTACATTGGACCAAACGGAGCAGGTCACTACGTAAAAATGGTTCATAACGGAATCGAATATGGTGACATGCAATTAATCGCTGAAAGTTACGATATCCTACGTCGTGTAGGTGGATTATCTGTAGAAGAATGCGCTGAAGTGTTCAAAGAATGGAACCAAGGTGAATTAGATAGCTACTTAATCGAAATCACAGCGGATATTTTAACAAAGAAAGATCCTGAAACAGGTCGTCCAATGGTTGAAGTAATCATGGATACTGCTGGAAACAAAGGTACTGGTAAATGGGCTTCACAAAGCGCATTAGACTTAGGGGTGCCACTTCCATTAATTACGGAATCTGTATTTGCACGTTTTGTTTCAACATTGAAAGAAGAACGTGTTGCAGCAAGTAAAGAATTAGCAGCAACTAAGATTCCTGAATTAACAAATTCAGAACGTCAAGCCTTAATCGAACAAGTTCGTAAAGGATTATACTTCTCTAAAATTATGAGTTACGCGCAAGGATTTGCTCAAATGCGTGTAGCAAGTGAAGAGTTCAATTGGGACTTAAACTACGGCGAAATCGCTAAAATCTTCCGTGCTGGATGTATCATCCGTGCGCAATTCTTACAAAAGATTACAGATGCATTCGAACGTGATCCTCAATTGAAAAACTTATTATTAGATAAGTACTTCTTATATGTAACTGAATCTTACCAAGATGCAGTTCGTGATGTTGTTGTAACGGCTGTTCGTGCTGGTATCCCAGTACCAACATTCTCAAGTGCATTAGCTTACTACGATTCATACCGTTCAGAAACATTACCTGCAAACTTAATTCAAGCTCAACGTGACTACTTCGGTGCACATACTTACAACCGTGTAGACAAACCAGGAACATTCCACTTCGAATGGGCTCAAGAAAAAGAGATTGAACAATAATTATAAACGACGAAGTCCTAGCCAACGTGGCTAGGGCTTTTTTGATGAGTTCACAATATTCGATTGAATACGGTAACGTTTTCATTTATAATGAAGTTATGACTTTGAAAAGGGGTTTAGATATGAAATTAAAAAAAGTAAGTATTTGTTTTTTTGCTGTTTTAGTATCTTTTATTTTACCAATAGAAAATACTGTTAGTGCAGATACAGTTCATTTTAGAAATTGTTCAGAAGCATGGGCAGCTGGTTATGGGGATATTTTAGTAGGAGAAACGGGATATGCTGGACATCTTGATCGTGATAAAGATGGAACTGCCTGTGAGATTTATAAATCAGGGGGACAATATCGCTCGCGTAGAGAAGACGGAAAACCTTTAAATAAAGTAAAAGCTACTGGTTGGGAACAAGTCGATAGTAAATGGTATTATTACGAAAATTATGTCATGGTAACTGGATGGAAGAAAATCAGTGGTACTTGGTATTATTTTAATAGCTTGGGTGTAATGCAAACAGGCTGGCAACAATTAAGTGGTACTTGGTACTATTTCAATTCAGCTGGAGCAATGCAAACTGGATGGCAACAGATTAGTAATGTCTGGTATTACTTTGATAGCAATGGGTATATGCAGACAGGATGGAAAAATTTGAGTGGTTCTTGGTATTATTTAAATAGTTCAGGTGGAATGGTTACAGGCTGGCAAACAATTGGAAACAATCGCTATCTCTTTAGTTCGTCAGGAGTTCTTCAAACAGGCTGGCAACAATCAGGAGGTAGTTGGTATTACTTTGATTCAAATGGGTATTTACAAACTGGATGGAAACAAATTAGTGGTGTTTGGTATTTCTTAAATGGATCAGGTGTGATGGAAACAGGCCTAAAAGAAATTGCTGGAACTAAGTATTTCTTTACTGATAGTGGAGCAATGCAAACGGGTTGGAAATGGATATCCGGAGGTTATTACTATTTCAAGAGTAACGGTGCGATGCAAACTGGATGGTATCAAGAAAGTAACAAGTGGTACTATTTAGCAGAAAATGGAAGAATGGCAACAGGTTTATATCAAGTTTATCATTCAACGTATTATTTTGACGGTAACGGTGTAATGCAGACAGGTTGGAAAAACTTGGGTGATGGTTGGCATTACTTTGACAAGTCAGGTGCGATGCTTAGAAATACAGTAACTCCAGACGGTTACTATGTTGATCAAGAGGGAATTTGGAAAGAGTTACCGAAGGTGTCTACTACAACGGAAGAAATTACTATAAAAAAAGCTGAAGTATTACCGGAAACAACAGTACAAACGACTACTGAAGAACAAGTTCAATAAATAGAATAAGAACTATAGAAATTAAGGAACTAATCTACTTTGTAGGTTAGTTCTTTTTATAGTCAAAATTAACTTATAAGTTAATTTTGACTATCGAATTGAAGATAATTGACAGAAAATTTCATTAAATTCTGTTAAGAATCTTATGAATATGGTATGATAAATCTGTTAGGAAAGAATAGAGAAGGGAGTTTCCAAATGCCAGAGAATCAACGTATTTTAATTATTGAAGATGAAAAGAATTTAAGCCGTTTTGTGGAATTAGAATTAAAGCATGAAGGCTATGAAACAAAAGTGTGTGCAGATGGCCGTAGCGGATTACAAGCAGCCATTGATGAGCATTGGGATGCTATTTTATTAGATTTAATGTTACCAGAAATGAATGGATTAGAAGTCGTTCGTCGTCTTCGCCAAGTCAAACAAACACCAGTGATTATTATGACAGCACGCGATTCAGTGATGGACCGTGTTGCAGGTCTCGATCAAGGGGCAGATGACTATGTCGTGAAGCCTTTTGAAATCGAAGAAATTCTAGCAAGACTTCGCGCACTCTTTAGACGTCTACAAATGGAAGAACAATCTCGTGTTGTGAAACAAACAAGAGTGGAGTATCGCGATCTTGTTATTGAAGTGGAAAACCGTGTTGTTCGTCGTGCGGGAGAAGTTATTGATTTAACGAAGAAAGAGTATGAATTGCTCTTATTACTCATGGAAAATATTGATATCGTCCTTTCCCGTGAAGTCTTATTAAAAGAAGTTTGGGGTTATAAGAACGAAGTCGAAACGAACGTGATTGACGTATACGTTCGTTATATCCGTAATAAAATTGATGTACCAGGACGAGAAAGTTATATTCAAACCGTTCGTGGAACTGGATATGTAATGAGAAGCTGAGGAGCTACATATGAAGGACCAAAATCAACATAAGTCTGTAGCAAAAAAATGGTGGTGGGTAATATCAGCCACCATTTTTGGCTTATTAGCTGTTTTGACGGCGATTTTAATTGAAGGACAAATAATCGGGCTACGAGAAAATGAGAAAAATCAGACAGTGATTTATGCGCAAGTTGTAGCAGATTTGCTCTCTGAAAAAACTGAAAAGCTGACTACAGAAAATATTCTATCGGTTTTAAATAAGGCAGAACAATATGAATTAGACCAAAATCTAGTTTATAAGAAGAATAGTAGTTTTTATCCGATGAATGAAGAATTGAATATTCGCGTCTTTGATACTAGTAAGGAGCTGTTATTCCAGACGCAAAAATGGCAAGACACACCCCAAGTGTCGGGTAAGTTAGAAACACAATTCGTAACACTGTCTACTGGCGAGGAAAGCGTACAGGTCATGATGCCAATTTTATCTAGAAATACTCGTGTGTTAATTGGACATCTGCAAGTGACCAATCGTATGGCAAAACTTGTAGAGTTGAAAAAACAATTACGATTCTTATTTCTTCAATTGATTATGATGGAAGGAATCGTTGCAGTAGGATTGGCTTACTTTATTTCACGACTGATTTCAAAACCAATTGAAGAAATTCACGATATTATTGCGTCTATTAACGAGGAAAACATTGAAACAAAACGCCTCATTGTTCCGAAGAAGAATGATGAATTTGCGATTGTCTCTCAACAATTTAACGAGTTGCTAGATAAGATTAGTTTCTATATTGCGCAACAAAAACATTTCGTAGAAGATGTATCGCATGAATTGAGAACGCCTGTAGCCATTGTAGAAGGCCATCTGAAGCTTTTAAACCGTTGGGGGAAAGATGACCCAGAAGTGCTGGAAGAATCGCTCACAGCTTCTTTATCAGAGATTCAGCGCATGAAGACATTAGTACAAGAGATGCTTGACTTATCTCGTGCACCACAAGTAAGGGAGCAGTATAAAGATGCCACAACTGAGGTCGTAGCGACATTAGAGCAAATCGTTACGAATTTCAAGGTGCTTTATCCAGACTTTACTTTTATTGCCGATATAGATACCAAGAAGGAAATTATTTCACCAATCTATCGCAATCATTTTGAGCAAGTCATTATTATCTTGCTGGATAATGCTGTGAAGTACTCAACGAATCGTAAAGAAATTATTATCAGTCTTTCACCAACCACTGAAGCGGTCGAAATCGGGATTCAAGATTTTGGGATGGGGTTGAGTGAGGAAGATAAGAAAAAAGTCTTTTCACGTTTCTATCGTGTCGATAAAGCTCGTTCGAGAGAACGCGGTGGCAATGGATTAGGACTATCCATTGCGAAAGAATTGATTGAAGGGTATAACGGGAAGATAAGCGTGACTTCCAGACTAAATCAAGGCTCTCAATTCAAAGTGAAATTAACGATTGAAAAATAAGAAAAAAATACGAAATTTTGAAATTTCTGTATCTTTTTTTATTTTTTTCTGTATAATAAATAAGTATGATATTTAACAAGTTATATGGGGGATTTACAATGAAAAAAGCGAAAACAGCAGTAGCTTTAGGAGCATTTATTGCGCTCGGTCTGGGTGCAAAAGTAGAAGCAGAAACTGTTCCACAAACTGGTGTGAACAGAATTCATTTTATTAATACTAAGGCAAACAGTGGAAGTGATGCTATACTTCTGGAAAGTAATGGACATTATGCACTGATTGATATGGGAGAAGATTATGATTTTCCAGACGGAAGTAATCCGTTATATCCAATTCGATACGGAAATGCAATTCGCAATTATCAAGTGTTGGAAGATCGATTGTTTCGTCATTTATCAAATGTAGGTGTTCAAAAATTAGACTTTATTTTAGGAACTCATGTACACAGTGACCATATCGGGGGAGCTGACGAAGTACTAAATAGACTACCAGTAGATACTTTTTATTTGAAAAAGTATTCAGATCAGCGAATTAAGGCTTCATGGGGGCTTTGGGATAATTTATATAATTATGATAATGCGCTAAAGGCTGCTAAAGAAAAGGGAGTTAAGTTAGTACAAGATATTTCGGATAAAGATAGTCATTTTAAATTAGGTGACATGGATATCCAGCTATATAATTATAAAAATGAATATGGACCAGATGGACAATTGAAGAAAGTGTTGGATGATAATTCGAATTCTATTGTCGCGGTTATTACAGTTAATGGACAAAAAATTTATCTTGGAGGAGATCTTGATAACGCTGAAGGCGGCGAAGATAAGTTAGGTCCTAAGATTGGGAAAGTTGATTTGATGAAATGGAATCATCATTATGATGCTAAAATATCTAACTCTATCAACTTTATTAATAATCTTTCACCGACAATGATTGTACAAACAACAGGTGCTGATATTAATGTTGCTTCAACGAAAGATTATATTCAGAAAAAAGGGATTCAAATCATTCATAGTTCAAGTAAAACTCAAAATGCGACAGTATTTGATATCTCTAAAAATGGCTTCAATAATATTTCTGACGCATTTCCGAATATTCCAACTGTAAAAGCGCAATGGTATCAAGAAGACGGGTTCTGGAAATACCGTTTAGCAGATGATCAAATGGCGATTGGTTGGCATGAGATTAATGGCAAGTTCTATTTCTTTAATGGGAAAGGACAAATGCAAACAAGTCGATGGATTTATACAAATGATAGTTGGAATCCACAGAGTACTGGGGAATACTATTATGTTCATGCAGATGGATCAAGACAACCTGCTGGATGGTTCTGGCATGAAGGTGCTTGGTACTATATTCAATCCAATGGGGTAAGAAGACAGGATGAATTAGCCTATAGCGAAAATAATCAATATTTATTTGATAAAGATGGAAAGATGCTTACAGGCTGGCAAACATATAATGGCAAGAGAATGCTTTTTGCTTCAAGTGGTGAACTACTAGTTGAGAATGAACAAGTTTCTTCATGGAAGAAGGTTAATGGCAAATGGTACTACTTCGATGACAATAATGTTGCAGTAACTGGATTAAAAGAAATTGATGGGAAAACGTATTTCTTTGATGAATCTGGAGTGATGCAAACTGGTTGGAAAGAAGTCGATGGAGTTCGTCGCTACTTTGCAAGTTCTGGAGCCATGCAAACTGGTTGGTTGAAAGAAGGAGACGCTTGGTATCTCTTAAGTAAAGAAGGTAAGAAATTAACCGGTGATCAAGAAGTAGATGGTGAAAAATACTACTTGAATGAAGAAGGAATCATGCAAACCGGCTGGAAATGGATTGACGGAAAATATCGTTATTATGCTAAGAGCGGAGCCTTGAAAAAAGGTTGGCTAAAAGATGGGAATAAATGGTACTACCTAAATCCTGAAAACGGAGAAATGGTCACTGGTCAAAAAGAAATCGATAAAGTAAACTACTACTTTGTTGATTCTGGAGCAATGCAAACTGGATGGAAATGGTATGATGGTGCTTATCACTATTATCAAGCGAGCGGTGCTATGCTTAAGGGATGGTACAAGGAAGCAGGTTCTTGGTATTACTTGAATCCAGAAACAGGTAAAATGGTTACCGGACAACATGAAGTTTCTGGTAAATATTATTACTTTAACGACTATGGCGCAATGCAAACTGGATGGAAATGGCATGATGGTGCTTATCACTATTATCAAGCGAGCGGTGCTATGCTTAAGGGATGGTATAAGGAAGCAGGTAAATGGTACTTCTTACATACAACAAATGGAGAAATGCTAACAGGAATTCATGAAGTTTCTGGAGACAATTATTACTTCAACAATGCTGGTGAAATGAGAACAGGTTGGATTCAAGAAAAAGGCGAATGGTATTACTTCAAAGCAAGCGGTGCAATGCTTCGCAATGGAACAACTCCTGATGGCTACAAAGTTGACGGTGAAGGTAGATGGTTGCCTAATGGTGTAACAACTACAACTACAACAACGACTACTTCTACACCAGAAACAACAACGGCCGAGGAAACGACCAAAGAACAGACAACACAGGAAACAACTGTGGAATCAACAACGGTTGAACCTACAACTGAACAAAAAAACAATTCCAATTAATACAGATAAGACTTCTGAGATTTCAGATGTGAATAATATTGGTTAATATACTAACGCTTCTTTTCTTTTGAAGAGGAGCGTTTTATAGTTTACATTTCTACACTTATAACTTACACTAGAAAGGTAGTTATTTATTGTTAATGCAGGCTATCGACTTGCCTATTTTATTCAAGGAGGAAAACTCATGCGCGAACAACATGTACTCATTACACTGTTTGGAGCAACAGGCGATTTAGCTCATCGTAAGCTTTATCCAGCGTTATTCCGTTTATTCCAAAAAGGATTTATCAAAAATCATTTTGCAGTGATTGGGACAGCACGTAGAGAGTGGACTGATGAGTATTTCAGAGATGTTATCAAACAATCTGTTCAGTCATTAGTGAAATCAGAGTACGAATTGAACCAATTCCTTTCTCATTTCTATTATCAACCTCATAACGTTACTGACACACATCATTATGTCGTATTAAAAGAACTGTCAGAAAAATTAGATGCAAAGTATCAAATCGAAGGTAATCGTGTCTTCTATTTAGCGATGGCACCCACTTTCTTTGGAACGATTACAGAACATTTAAAAGCAGAAGGCTTAATTACTGAACAGGGCTATAATCGACTAATTATCGAGAAACCATTCGGGAAAGATTACGCATCTGCAGAAGAATTAAACAATCAACTTCGTCAATCATTCGAAGAAAAACAAATCTATCGTATCGATCACTACTTAGGGAAAGAAATGATTCAAAACATTTCTGCGGTACGTTTTGCCAACCGCGTATTTGAAGCGTTGTGGAATAAAGAGAATATCGACCATATTCAAATCTCACTTTTGGAACAAGTGAGTGTTGAAGAACGTGGGGGATACTACGATACAAGTGGTGCGTTACGGGATATGGTACAAAACCATATTTTACAAATCCTTGCTCTAGTAGCGATGGAACCACCTGTTTCATTTGGAGACGTTCGTAAAAACAAGATTAAAGTGTTAGAACAACTTCGTCCTTATACAACTGCCAAAGAAGTGAACGAAAACTTTGTACGTGGGCAATATGGACCTTCTGTAGACGGGTTAAAACCTGGTTACCGTGAAGATGCTAATGTGGCTGATGATTCCAATATGGAAACATATGTCGCTGGTAAAGTATTTATCGATAATGAACGTTGGGAAGGCGTGCCTTTCTATGTTCGAACAGGTAAGAGTCTGCATTCAAAAGAAACGATCATTGATGTTGTCTTTAAAGAAGCAAGCTCTCCATTATTCTGTGGAATCGATGGTTGTCCATCAAACCGTATTTCTATTCATATTACACCTCGTGAAGGATTCTGCTTCGTGATTAATTCGAAAGCCGTTGGAAATACCATCGCGCTGCAAACAAGTCACTTGGAAAAAATCTTTGATGAGAACTTCGCGATGAGCAGTCCAGAAGCGTATGAGCGTTTAATCCTTGACTGTATCGAAGGGGATATGACGAACTTTACGCATTGGGAAGAAGTAGCCGCTTCTTGGAAATATGTAGACAGTATTCGCCAAACATGGGATAGTGAAATTGCAGCTGAGTTTCCAAACTATGCTGCAGGAAGCAAAGGACCACAATCAGGTTTCGATTTAATCGAACGTGATGGCCGCAAGTGGGTTGACCGCGACTAATGAAACATTGCAAAGACTAGGTGAAAACCTAGTCTTTTTTGTGTACTTAGAAAAGTGAAGAAAGCATACTTTTCTCTCTTTAAAAAGCGAAGAAAATGTTTAAAAAGCATTCCTAAAAAGCCGAGGATTTCTTATAGTAGCAGTAACGTGAAGAATATCGAAAGAGAATTATGCGGAGTAGGGATTTATCCCGTACTCCGCGTTTGAATCTTCGAAGGTGAGAGACCAAACGGCTCGAACCTGTGTAACGCTATAGCAACTATAAAAGAACACCGTAAGACATTGTAGATAGCACAAAACTCCCTTCTTTAAAAGCAAAGAAAATGTTTGAAACGGAATTCCTAAAAAGCCGAGGATTTCTTATAGTAGCAGTAACGTGAAAAACATCGAAAGAGAAATATGCGGAGTAGGGATTTATCCCGTACTCCGCATTTGAATCTTCGAAGGTGAGAGACGGAACGACTCGAACCGGTGTAACGTTACAGCTACTATAAAAAGAAATCCGTAAGGATTTTTAGGAATCAATATATGAATCAATATTTGAATCATTTCCTTCGCGCAACTCCGTTTTCTTGAAAAGGTCGCTCTTTTTCTGTAAACTGTTCTCTATATAGGAGGCGCACATGACGATTAGAGACTTTATTCAATTAAGTATTTTAAAACCAAATAAAATTTGGACGATTTTACAAAATCCACTGAAGAAAATAAAAGGAATCTTTTTCCTACTTGTATTACTCATTTCAATTCCTGGCTTTATTCGTGCTGGAAAAGATATCGCAAGCATGAATTCGAATTTAGAGATTGTTGCTAAACAGTTCCCAGACCTCTCGATTCAAGATGGTAAGTTGTCGGCGGGAGACAATACGGAATTTGTTTACCGTTCGGATGTATTTAATATCGTCTTCGATCCTAGTGGAAAGTCAACGGATAATGATGTGACGTCTGAATCTGGACAAGGAATTCCATCCGTTGGGATTTTACAAGACCATATTGTTGTAGACACTATCATTAATACTTCAAAATTTTCTTATGAAGGCTTAAACGGCTTCACTAAAGAAAATGTTCAACAATTTATTAAAGAATTCCAGTCAAAACTGTGGTTAGTATTTATCGGAGTACTAGTAGTTGGATTCATTTATAATACCTTAATGATGTATGTACTGATGATTTTAATTAGTTTCATCGTACGATTATTAACAGCCTTATTTATGAGAGCGTATATTCAAATGCATCCAACCGTATCGAAACAATTAACAATCTCTGCGATGTTCTTACCAGCAACCATTTATATGGTGATTGGCGTGTTAGGCATTGGTGGAGGAGTAGGGATGTTTATGTACCTACTAGTAACATCTACTTTCAACTGGCTCCTTGGAATGCGAGAATTCATCGATCAGCAAAATAAAAATAAATAAAAATTAACTCTTAGAAACTATAAGTAAGTAGTTCCTAAGAGTTTTTCTTTTGCCCAAATTCTGAAAATTATCATATATGATAATTACCATATATGATAATTGCGCCCACGTAATGTTCCAAAGTGTAACCGCGCCTAATTAGCAAGCCGTTAGAAAGCACTCTTTCCCTTGGAACTCATCCCATCATAGCGAAGTTTTTATAAGCTTGGCTTAGCATACTTCACAGCACAGTGATATTTTCAGAAGAACCAAGATAAAAGACCGTAGGCGTTCTGCAAATATAAATTTACTATACAAAGATTACGAAGAATCTTACGGATCCTATAATCGCAGTAGTGGGGGATGGTATCAAAGATAAATTAAAGGGAGTTAGGAATTGATTCCTTACTCCCTTTTTGAAGCTTTAAAGGTGCAAGACTAAGGCTTGCAACGGTACCTCATTACAGCGATTATAGAGAAATCCGTAAGGATTTGAAGTAATCTGAAATAATGAAGGTGCTCAGTATTATTTATTTTTTGTACGATTTTGTCGGCGTTGTTTTTGACGGATCTCCTGGCCAAGCTTTTTCTTATAGCCAGGTTTTACTTTTTTCTTCGCCTTCTTGATCATGCCTTTGAGGCGAGGATCTAAGTCTTTGGATTGCGTGTTTTTACGTTTCTCACGACGAGAGCGGTCATAACTTTCAACAAGCTCGCCATTTTTCAATTCAACCGTTTCAAAAGAAATACCTTTTCCTTCTAATGTTTGAATGGCTTGCTCTTGGTCTGGTGTGTAGAAGGTGATGGCTGTTCCTTCAAGACCATTACGTCCAGTACGACCTACACGGTGAATGAAGAATTCTAATTCGCCAGGAATTTCTAAGTTAATCACATGAGAAACGCCTTCGATATCAATTCCACGTGCAGCAAGGTCAGTTGCGACAACGAATTGATAATCCATTTGTTGAATTTGTTTCATCACACGGCGACGTTCTCTTGATGGGATATCTCCGTGAATGGTTGCCACTTTGAAGTTATGACTGCGGAGGTCTTTTGTCACTTCATCAGCTTTTTGTTTTGTGTTTACGAAAATAAGGACTAAGTATGGATGCCCCATTACCAATAATTGACGAAGAACGTCCATTGGATTTTGAGCCTTTGTGACGAGCAATTGGTTTTTAATCGTTGGTGAAACGAGTTGCGTATTCTCGATTTGAATCACCTTTGGATTGCCCAAGTATTTCTTCAAGAATGGTTTGATCTTCTCTGGAATCGTTGCAGAGAAAACAGACATTTGTAAGTTTTCTGGCATACGAGAGGCAATCTCATCGACAGTTTCTAAGAATCCTAAGTCAAACGTCATATCGGCTTCATCGACGACCATCATTTGAACGGTTTGAACGAAGAGAGCATTCTCTTGCATTAAGTCGAAAATACGACCAGGTGTCCCAATCACGATATGTGGTTGCGTTTGAGTTAATTTTGCCACTTGGCGTTTTTTATCAGTACCACCAATACATTTTTCCAATAAAATTTCTGTATCACTAAATGTCAGGAGTTGTGAAGTAACAGCGGTTAATTGTTCTGCGAGTTCTCGGCTTGGAACAGTAATTAACAATTGCAATTCTTGACGGCTAGGGTCAATTTTGTTGATGAGTGGTAATAGGAAACTATGGCTCTTTCCGCTCCCTGTTTGAGATTGACCAATCACTGATTCTCCTTTTAATAAAAGAGGGATGATGCGTTCTTGAATAGGTGTTGGTTGTGTAAATTTTAAGTCAGCCAATGCTTTTTGCAAATAAGGCTGTAATGCGTAATCTGTAAATTTCATGTTTTCATCTCTTTTCTTTCTCTATGTAGCGGGATTATTATACCATAAATTAACACGCTTGGGGGATTTGGGAGAGTGGGCATAATTTTTGCGTATCGTGTTTAGTGGGTGGTATGATAAATGAAGAAAGAAACAGTTTTCATAACTGTATTTAATTTTAGGAGGAATTTAGTAATGACTTATGAATTACCAAAATTAGAATACGCGTTTGACGCGTTAGAACCACATTTTGATGCACGTACAATGGAAATCCACCATGACAAACATCACAATGCATATGTTACAAATTTAAACGCAGCGGTAGAAAAACACCCTGAATTATTTGAAAAAACAGTTGAAGAATTAATTAGCGACTTAAACGCTGTTCCAGAAGATATCCGTGTAGCTGTTCGTAACAACGGTGGCGGACATGCAAACCACAGCTTATTCTGGACTCAATTATCTCTTGATGGTGCAAAAGCTCCAGAAGGTGCTTTATTAGCAGCAATCAACGAAGCATTCGGAAGCTTCGACGAATTCAAAGCAGCATTCGCTCAAGCAGCAGCTACACGCTTTGGTTCTGGTTGGGCTTGGTTAGTTCTTTCTAACGGAAAATTAGAAGTTGTTTCTACTCCAAACCAAGACAGCCCTCTATCAGAAGGTAAAACTCCATTATTAGGATTAGATGTATGGGAACATGCATACTACCTAAACTACCAAAACCGTCGTCCAGATTACATTTCAGCATTCTGGAATGTTGTAAACTGGGATGAAGTAGCTCGTCGTTTTGAAGCTGCTAAATAATTTCTAAAAAACGAAGACCGATGTCTCCTAAGAGGCATCGGTCTTTTTGCGTCTATATAGAATGAGGCTAAGTAACAGAAGAGAAGCGATACTCACAAGACTTCCTTCCAGTAAGAATGGGGTAGTATAACGGTATTCGATGTGGTGAGTTCCTTTGGAAATTGTAAATCCAAGCAGGCTATCAAGGATCTTGTAGGTTTCCACTTCTTGCCCGTCTACCCAAATTTTCCATCCTGTTGAATAAGGAATGGTTGTGAGAACGGTCGAGTCTTCTAAGACCTCCATTGTTCCTGAAAAATGAGTAGCCGTGAAGGTTTCTAGTTTTAATTCTTGTGCTTTTGTTTGTTCTAATCGCTCGTTTAACAGAGAAGTGTTGAGCGAGTAGAGGTTGAGTTTGGAAAAATCAAAGCCGTCTGACTTCACGATTATCTGAAGTGTTTGCATTTGGCCTTTTTGGTTCTTGGCAATACTTAAAAGCACTGGTTTTGATTGGACCGGATAAAAGTCATACGGTTCACCATTTAGCGTCATCTCCAAATCTTCTTCCCCCATTGTTCCCGACAACTCTAAGTAAATCGGATCGTCGGTTTCAGGAGTAAAAGTAAGGGTAATAGTGCCAAATTTTGTGTTGTCCTCGAATTGAATGCGTTGATACACGATAGGGGTGCCACTAATATTTTCGAAGCTTGTCTCATAAGGAACTCTTGTGAAAATATTTTTTGGACTCGTTGTTCCACTAAGGGCATTTGCCAATTGATTTTGCATCGTAATAGGGTGATTTGTTGGTACCTTCATTGATTTCAAGATTGCTTTCATCGGATAAGCAATCGAGAGAGCATTTGTATTGGTAACAATGTGTCCTTCATCAAAGGTTGCGATTGTTGGTAAATCTTCCAAGTCTTTTCGTTCCCACCTCTCATTATAAGTGGCCCCTGTGGTTTCGATAAAGGTATGCTTAATTCCCAGTAAAGCATCCGTTAATAGAGTGCCATTACTGTAGTTCACATAGGCGGTTCCTTGACGAACACCCATCGCTTCAAAGAATCGTTCCGTTTCCTTTTCAAAGGTGGATGAAAAATGGGATACGCCATATGTTGGAACTTGAAGGCTATCATTTTTCGAGCGAAGAATCGTTTTCTCGCTGCGATAGAATTCATTTTCTGCAGGACGTAAACCGGTAGACCAGTTTGCTAATGACGATTGATACGCACTGAATTCAGAATTCATTACATACCCAAGTCTGGATAAGGTGATGATGCTATTTAATAGTAGTTCAATCACCACAAATGAAATCAGGAATTTGTGATGCGCTCTTTTACCGCGCCCAATTAAAATGAGACTATACAAGATTCCCATTGAGAGCCCGAAGCCGAGTGCTATTTGCCAACCTTGTAAGTAGTCTTGTGGAAAGAGAATAAATCCAATTCCAGCGCCTAATGCAAGGAAGAAATATATAAATGTTTCACGAATACCAACAGTTGTTTTCTTTAGTGCCCATTGATAGCCAAGAAAGACCATCCAAAAGCTGAAGAGAAATGAGAAGCGGTAAGAATACCAATTCGGTAGTTGTCCGGCATGCCACAATTTATCAAACATCTCAATGTTGAAACTGATGAGTAAGATAATCGTAATGAGTAGCGCATAGAGACGTTGTGATAGAGCGATTTTTTTCTCTTTGAAGTAACAAAGGAAACTGAATAGTGCGAGACTTCCCACAAAAATATTCGGATATCCTTTTTGCATCTCATGGAAGTCAAAACTACCGATAAAAAGTTTGGAAGCCATGAGCAGGGGATTGTATTCAGACTTTAAACTCCATGAAATCGTAGTCGCCGTTCCTTTACTTCCTAGAAGACTATAGAAGGTTGGAAGGAGAATGACCATGCTTAATCCAACAGCAATCAGACTATAAAATACGAATCGGCCAAATTGCTTTGCAAAGTTTTTCCAAGAGAAAGAGTCACTCGCCACTAAATAGGCATACGGGAAATAAAGGCCCAAGAAGAGGCAAATCATATATCCGGTATAGTAATTGCTTAAAATAGTGATGGATAATGGAATCACATAATACAAAGGGTTTCGATATTTCAGTAGAGCATCTACTCCGAGAATAATGAGTGGAAGGCCAATGAGAGCATCCAACCACATCACATTCAATTGATTCGCCGAGAGATAACTCATGAATCCATAGGAGAGTGCAAAGAGAAGTGATGTCCAATCTCTATGTTTGAATTTTATATCCAGCAACACTGCAAAACTGACCGTACTTAAAACGAGTTTTAAGAAAATAAGGAGTGAAACACCCATTGCAATTTTAGAAGCGGGAATTACTAGAAATAGGAGATTAAAGGGACTCATTAAATAGTATGCCCATAGACTCACCATTTCTCCGCCAATAGACTTCGAGAAGCTATAGAAGAACTGCTCAGGATGATGTAAGAGCGTATCCCTATAGTAACTAAAGAAGTCAACGTATTGCTGTCCAAGGTCGATTGTGAGCCATGTTCGATTTCCAAATGGAGTGATCGTAAAGAGTAGGAAAATTGTTAAAATCATCATCGATGGAATCAAAATACTAAGCGTATAATAAGTCTTTTTACTCATCAATTTTTGCATGGGGAACCTCCTTTCATAGTGCTACTGTTAGCATAGCATGGAAACGAGTAGCCTGCACGAAAAATTAGTCTTTAACGCAAAAAAATCTTAAACACTTATTTACCCTTTTTATACAGATTGGAGCGAGATTTATGGTATACTGTTATGAGTTACTAGATGTTATATGGAGTGAATTATGCTTACTAAAAGAAAATTAAAACAGAAGAAGAAAAAATCACATATTCCATTTCGATTGAATTTACTATTTTTAATTGTATTCTTTTCATTTATTGCCTTAATTAGCCGTTTGGCGTATATCCAATTAGTAAAAGGAGACGAGTTTGTTGCGCTTGTACAACGTACAGAAACAACGACTGCTAAAAAATCAGTTCCGCGTGGATCGATTTACGATAGCCAAGGACGTATTTTAGTGGGAAATAAACCAAAGCTCGCGATTAACTATACAAGACCTGCAGATGTTAAAGCGTCAACGATGTTAGAAATCGCAAAGAAATTAACGACATTGATTTCTGTGGATGCTTCTGAGTTAAAAGAACGTGACTTAAAGGATTACTGGATAGCGACAAACCCTGACAAAGTTGATAGCCTTTTAACAGCAGATGAGAAAAAGAAAATTGCGAAAGAAAATCTTTCAACGAGTCAAACGTATGAAATGCAATTGGAACATATTCCTACTGACGAGCTAAATTATAGCGATGCGGAAAAACAAGTGATTGCTATCTTTACGAAGATGAATAGTGCGTATGCGTTATCTACGGTTACCTTGAAAAATGAAGGAGTTACAGAGCAAGAGGTTGCTAAAATTAGTGAACGCCTTGGAGAGCTTCGCGGAGTCGATGTTGATTCTGACTGGGACCGTGAGTATCCAATGGGAGATATGCTAAAGACGATTCTTGGAACTGTATCCTCTGAAAAAACAGGATTGCCTTCCGATAAAGTAAAATCGCTTCTTGCACAAGGATATTCATTAAACGACCGTGTAGGAACGAGCTATTTAGAAGAGCAATATGAAACAGTATTGAGTGGAACAAAGACTGTCGTGAAGTCACAAACGAATACGAAAGGTGAAGTAGTGAATTCTACTGAAACTTATCCGGGTAAAGGCGGTTCAAACCTTGTCTTAACGATTGATACTGAATTCCAAAAGAAAATTGAAGATATTGCAACGAAGTCAGTCGAAGGGATGACGGATCCTGCCGCTGATCGTGTGTATATCGTTGTGATGAATCCAAAGAATGGTGACGTTCTTGGGATTACAGGGAAGAAGAAGAAATTCGATGCAAACTTTAATTCAACGGGTGTCGAAGATGATGCACTTGGTGCCATCAATAATTCGTTTGGAATGGGGTCTGTTGTAAAACCAGCAACCGTCCTTTCAGGATATATGGATGGAGCCATCACGCTTGAGAATAATACGATTGTCGATGAACCAATTGAATTCGAAGCCTCTAAACCGAAGAGTTCATGGTTTAATCGTAACGGTAAAATGGAGTTAACAGACTTAGGTGCCTTAGAACGTTCATCAAACGTTTATATGATTAAACTGGCGATGAAGATGGGTGGACAAACGGAATACGAAAAAGGTGGACGATTAAATATTAATCTAAGCCTATTTGATAAACTCCGTGAGTATTATGCACAGTTCGGGCTTGGTGTTCGTACAGGGATTGACCTTCCAAATGAAGGAAAAGGGTACAATGGTGGTACAGCCGATGCCTTCTCTGCACTTGACTTTGCGTTCGGTCAGTTCGACTTATACACACCGCTTCAATTAGCGCAATATATGTCAACGATTGCGAATGGCGGTACTCGTATTGCCCCACGTTTAGTGAAAGAAATTCATGAAACAAGTCCAAGTGGTGGTATTGGTAATTTAGAAGATGTGGTACCAACAAAAATTATGAACTCGATTCAAGTGAGTAAAGAAATCTTGGATCATATTAAAGAAGGTCTATACCGTGTAACGCATGGCGAAAACGGAACGTCTGCTACGACATTCAGAACGTATTCTCCGCAAGTCGCTGGTAAAACAGGGACTGCCGAAGCGTTCTATTCTGGACCAAATCCAGCATATAAAAATGAAGCCGTTGAAAACTCAACATTCATCTCGTATGCGCCATATGATAATCCAGAAATCGTAGTGGCAGTTGTTGCACCATACTTCAAAGATGGCTCACCATCAGACTATGCGGCTAAAGTAGCTAAACAAGTTTATGATGCGTACTTTGCAAAAACAAATAGTTCTTCACAAACGAATGAAGCGACTGTAAACTCACAAATTCGACAACAACAAAATAACCGACGTTAAAGGGAAACTGAGTGGTCGTTGTGCCACTCAGTTTTTTGTCATTAAAGTTTAGTAAAATCAATTGTTGAAATGCTTAAAACCAATTATAATAAAGCAAAATGGAGGCGAAATTATGGACTTTACAGAAAAAACAATTCAACGAGATGTTAAATATTCAGGACGCATTTTTACGGTGACACAAGATATCGTGGAATTACCAAATGGGAAAACTTCAACGAGGGACCTTGTATTCCATACCGGAGCAGTAGCAGTACTTGTCATTCGTGATGGGAAGATGTTACTTGTTCGTCAATATCGAAAACCATTAGAAATGCATTTCTTAGAAATTCCAGCGGGGAAATTAGACGCAAAGGATGAAGTGCCTCTAGCAGCTGCAAAACGTGAATTAGAAGAAGAAACAAATCTTGTAGCCGAAGAATGGGAGAAGATGATGGAAATGGTCTCAACTCCAGGATTCTGTGATGAGAAAATCACATTATTCCAAGCAAAAAATGTGACAATCAAAGAAGATGCAAAACCTGCAGATGAAGACGAATTTGTTGAAATCTTATGGATGCCATTAGAAGAAGTAATGCAAAAAATCCAAGCAGGTGAAATTTCTGACGCGAAGACAATTATTGCCGCACAATATGCTTGGATGCATAAAGGAGAATAATCAATGCCAAACGAACCTTTATTAACGCGAAAATCGTATAAAGAACAATTAGAAAAACAGAATAGAGAGTTAGAAGAACTAGAGGAAAAACAAAGTCGTAGAGACAGTCGTTTGTCGTCTTTTGAAAGAGAAGAAGAGTCTCATTCTGAACGTGAGGAAGAAAGTGTACAAGTACACCGTACTCCAAAATCAGGACTCAAAAAATACAACCATTTCTTAAATGTATGGCTTTTTTCAGTAGTGATTCTTTTAATTATCGTACTAGCGATTCAAATGTTCTTCTAATATGGTTTAAAGACACAAAAAATGATATAGTTATAGTTAATATGTATATAAAGAGGATTAGTAAATGAAACTAAATAAAGGAATTAGAATAGCGCTATGGCTTGTTCCTTTTGTGTTATTTTATGCGTATATTTGGCGAAAAGGTTTTGAATATCCGGTCGTTGATGACATTATGATTAATCAAACGATTTTATCACATGAAAATATGCTGTTGCCATATGTGGGAATTGGTTTGTCAACTTTACTCGTTGCTTTACAAAAGGTTTTTCAAGGTTGGAATATTTACTTTATTTTTTTAGTATTATCCTATTGTGGAAGTATCAGTATTTTTAACGACTTTTTCTATAAGAAAAAATTATATGTTTTGATTCCAATAACACTACTGATGCAATGTGTACTGATTAAGTATTTTTCCTTTTCTGTAATTTCATATTTAGTAGCTGCGGCAGGGATTTTACTTTTATTTAACCAGTCTCTAGTAATGGGAATATTGACAGTAGCAATAGGAATTTCCATAAGACCGCAGATTGCCTCAAGTCTAATCGTGTTAGTTTTACCATTTTTAATTTACGAGATTCTAAAAAACAAGAAATGGAAAGAAATGCTGATTCTTATAGGAATCGTATTATCGATTAATGTATCAAACAAAGTGTATTCTATGACTCGACCAGATGTACAAGAATATCTTAAGTGGAATGAATTAAGTACTAATTTACGAGATTTTCCAGAAATCAACTATGAAAAACATCGTGAAGAATTTGAAAAACTCGAAATTAGTGAGAACGACTTGCTAGTATCTACGTATTGGCTATTTGCTGAGAAGAAGGCTTTAAATAATGAGATGCTTGAAAAAATCCAGTCAGTTCGTTCAATTACTGAGAAGTATTCTTTTAATATTTCTCAGTTTATCAATGATTATTTTCAAAACGCTATTCTAGTAGCCTATCTCATAGTATTTGCAATATGGTTTATTATTTTTAAACCAAAAAATATTTGGGCTTGGTTATTGCCACTGATGCCATTCATTCTAATTGGTGCGCTTTTTGTCAGACAAAGAGTAGTAGAGAGAGTGTACTTACCATTGATGGTCTCATTTTTAATGTTCTTTTTAATTTACGCACCAACATTTTATGAGAAGAGACAATGGTTCAAAAAGAAAGTTGTTTTTTTATGTGTTCAAGGAATTTTACTGATTGTAGGATATAAATGGCTAGGATTTATGAAACAAGAATGGTATTGGTTCCCTACTATTAAAGATTCAATGAACGTGACATATCATCAAGTTGTTGAAAAATATCCAGATCAACTAATTATTTTTGGTGGATATGGAACTCTTGTAAATTCTCAACCGTCACTTTCAACGTTCAGAATTCGTACGAATCAAGTTGTATCTAATACAACGACACTTGGAAATTGGCAGACATTTTCACCACATTACACGAATTTATTAAAACAATATAAAATTGAAGATACGGATAATTTATTATCTTCGGCAGTTAATAATAATGATGTGATTTTCTTTTGGTATAAAGACTCTGGAAGTATGAATCGCATTATTACAATCTTTAAAGAACATTATCAAAAGACGGTGCACTTTGAAGAAATTGAAAAAGTTGATTCTGAAATGAGTATCTTTAAACTTAAAGCAGATTAAGGAGGAAAACATGAAAAAGCGAATTGGATATATTGATATGGCGAAAGGATTAGCTATTATTTTAGTCATTATTGGTCATATATCCTTCACGCCAGGTACTGGAAAAACAATTCTCTATCTATTTCATATTCCTTTGTTTTTCTTCTTGTCTGGTTTTACATTTTCGATTGATAAGTATACGAACTTTATTAGCTTTTTCTGGAATAAATTTAAAGGGATTGTTGTTCCATTCTTTCTAATGAATGTATTTGTATTTTTAGTACAACTCTTTATTTTATATCCTGATCAAGTCTTAAGTTTCAATCTGATTCATTTTTCAAAACAATTGCTCTTCTCGGATAGATTGCATATTTATTTCCAATTATGGTTTTTAAATGTTTTGTTTTTATCTGAAATTGTATGTTATTTTGTTTTAAAATATGCACGAAATAGAAACTTGCAAATAGGTGTTGCAATTCTCTTAGGATGCCTAGTCTTTGTGGGACAAAAAGCTTATGAGGCTAACTGGTATTTGATTTGGAATTGGGATTTAGTTCCAGTAGCAACCATTTTTATTTTGCTAGGAGTTCTTACAAGAAGACATTTATCAGAGATAGAAAAGTACCTCACTCTTAAATTTTTACCGATTGCTACAGTCATCAGTATTGCAATAGGGTTACTAAACTATAAACTAAGTGGCTACAGAGTAGATTTATATTATCAACAAATTGGCAACCATTTGTTGTTTTATATTTCTGCAATTGCAGGTATTTGGGCTACAATTACTTTATTCAAAGTAATTCCAGAAGCAGAGTGGTTTAAATCTATCGGCAAAAAGACATTAATTTATTATGGTGTACATTCACCAATTGTGCTTGTGCTTGCTGAAAAATTAGTAGCGCAATTAGCATCAAAATATACGGGCATATTCGTTAATGGATATGTTTCGGCAGCACTCACAACAGTTTTAGCTGTTTTTGGATGTGAAATCATTGTACAAATTTTCAGAGGAACCAATTTCCCTTTTGGTTTAAAAATGATAGGAGAAAAGAATGAACAGAAATAATCCAATTTTATATATTGTTATTCCTTGTTATAACGAAGAGAAGGTACTACCATATACAAATCCAATGTTTATTGAAAAGATTGAATCTTTAATCAATACTGGACAAGTGCATCCAAACAGCAAAGTCATGTATGTCAATGATGGTAGCAAAGACAAAACATGGACACTGATTCAACAATATGCCAAAGAAAATAGTCATGTTGTTGGTATTGCACAAAGCAGAAATCGTGGACACCAAAGTAGTGTTTTAGCAGGGATGGAAGAAGCTGCGAAATTTGCAGATATCGTCATTACCATTGATGCGGATGGACAAGATGATATTAACTGCATGGATCAAATGGTTGCTGAATATAAAGATGGTTCAGAGATTGTTTACGGGGTTCGTGACAATCGCGATACGGACTCAGCATTTAAGAGAATTACAGCTGAAGGATTCTATAAAGTGATGCATCTTTTTGGAGCGGACGTTGTCTTTAATCATGCGGATTATCGTCTTGTTTCTAAACGTTTTATTCAAGAATTAAAGAAATTCAAAGAGGTAAACTTATTCCTTCGTGGAATTATGCCTCTTGTTGGATTTAAGTATTCCTATGTGACTTACAAACGTCATGAACGGATTGCGGGAGAGAGTCATTATCCTCTAGCGAAAATGTTAGGTCTTGCAATTGATGGAATTACGAGTCTATCCATTAAACCGATTCGAATTATTACAGCAATAGGAGTATTGACTTCATTCTTAAGTTTTGCCCTTATCGTGTGGGTACTTTGGTCTAAATTCTCGAATAACTCTGTTGCTGGTTGGGCAAGTACGTATGCCATTGTAAGTTTACTTGGCGGTGTACAGTTAATCAGTCTTGGTGTTATCGGTGAATACATCGGTAAGATCTATTTAGAAGCCAAAGAACGTCCTCGATATATTATTGGAGAGCGGACATACGAGAGCAAAGAAGATTAGAAGTATAACTAATATATGGGAGGAACTAGGTTCATGGAACAACTATCACAGCTAAAGCTATTACTACAAAAGAAGTGGTCTCAATCCATACTTTTAAGTGGATTTTTTACACTTATGGTTTGGGCAGTCATGGCGACAAGTGTTCGAAAAGGATTACCATTTTTAGATGCGGGGTTATTTGAATATTTCGGGTTTGCGATGACCAAAGGAGATGTCCCGTATCTAAATATTTTTGACCACAAAGGCCCTGTGATTTTTTTAGTGAATTATATTGGATACGCACTCGCAGGTCCTTTTGGAATTAAGTGTTTATATTTACTGTGTATTTTTATCTTTTTCAATATCTGTTACGCGATTGGAAGATTGTTTGCGAGTGTAACCTCTATCTTTTTTGTAGACACAATTATCTATTTTGTGCTCATTGTTTACTTTGATGGAGGGTGGGGACTCGAAGGATATGTACTTCCTTTTATCGCTTTTTCACTCTATATATTTATCAAATATTTATTGCATGAACAATTAGAAAATAGAGATATCGTACTTGTAGGATTTTCATTTGCAGTGGTCTTACTTACAAAAGCCAATATGATTGGCCTCTGGTTTGTTTTTTCACTCTACTTATTAATAGATTTAATACACAAGAAAGCATATAAGCGACTGTTTGAGGTTGTTCTCTATTTTATTGGAGGTGCTTTGGTATTTGCACTTCCTGTCTTTATCTATTTAGGAGTGACAGGGTCTTTTTTAGAGATGTTCTTTCAATCAATTTCTCTAAATATTATTTACTCAAAAGAAGCAAGTGAAATTACAGTAGGTAAAATGATAGAATGGTACTTTACTTTAAGTAATAGTTATTACTTGAATTTGATTATGATTCTAGCAACAGCCATTTTTGCAAAGAAGAAAAATACAGCATTGTGGGTTTTAAATATCACTTTCCTTTGGTGTTTATATTTAACATTGATTTCTAGAAGACAATACTTACATTACTTTATTGTGTTATTGCCATTTTATGTTCCATACATTTCTGTTGTTCTAGGTGAAGCAGAAAAGTATTTTACAGTCAAAAAAGTTCTCTTATTTTCAACATTAATTGTCGTATTGTACTTTAATAGTTTTAAGACAATTAAAGAAAAGTGGAACCATCGCTATGATGATCACGCCATTACAGAACAATACGTTGGACAGTATCTTCAAGAAAAAACACAACCAGATGAGAGAATCTATGCTCATAATATCGGAGGAATTGTTTATCTTGACGCCAATCGTTTATCAAGCACACGATTTTTCTTCATTCCAGCATTAACAGATGTCAAACCGATTTATCAGTTATTCGTTGATAGTTTTGAGAAGAGTCTTCCTAAATACATTATTTATCGAAAGAATAGTGAAATCAAAAATGACATCGATCAGTATGTCAAAAATACGATTGATCAAAAGTATCAGTTGGAGAATACAATTGGTATCTTTGAACTCTATCGATTGAAATGATGATTTTCTCTTTTCATTTCTGATTGGTTATGATAGGATAGAATATATATGAAACACATTGATGGAAAAGGGTTTTTAACAAAGCTTTTTAGGGAGGAAGATCCTGACTGCAAGTCTTCCAAGTCACGTTTCAAACTTTTCACTT
>CAUUUT010000004.1:0-43266 GCA_963548485.1 uncultured Streptococcus sp. | reverse complement strand
ACATCTTAGGACAAGCTGCTGTTGAACAAGAACGCGTATTAGCAGAAGGTAAATAGTAACTTTTAGAAAAGAGGATGCTTGCATCCTCTTTTTTGATGTCTGGATCTCAAAATTCACTTATAAGTGAATTTTGAGATTTTTTTAGTGGGGAGAGAAGGAACGGTAATTTTTTTAGAAAGGGTAAAAATCGCTTCTTTCAACAAGAAAAAAGAAGGCAATTATGATACAATAAATAAGATATAAATAGATAATTACATCTAGCTTTAAAGGGAAGGGGAGGAAGGTCGTGCAACGACTGAAAAAGTTTGGAATAAAGCTTTGGCAGATTATTCAAGAAGATTTATTACATGTCAATATCGGTGTTGAATCCGCAGCGATGGCTTATTATATGTTGTTATCCATCATTCCCATTGTCATGTTGGTTTCGAATATTCTTCCATTATTACCCATTCCTATTGATGTGATTTTTAAAGCGTTAAAAACGATTTTGCCTGATAGCATCACTGAAGTACTATTTCCAATTCTTCGGAATTACTTAGGAAACTTCAACGGGGGAGCCTTTTCTATCGGTTTAGTAATTTTATTCTGGCCGGCTTCTCAAATGTTTAGTAGTATTCAGAGTTCGCTAAACGTCTTATATGGTGCACCGGTTCGCAGAAATGTTGTTTTTGAACGATTTTTTGCGATTGTGATTGCGATGGCATCCATCTTAATCGTGTTTGCCGTTTCGATTGTCTTCATTTTTGGTGAACAGGTCTTAAGGTTAGTCGGAGAATTCTTCTCTCTTAATTTATCAACGGTGATTATCGATTTATCATTTGTAAAATGGGGGCTCTTATTTGGAACTGTCTTTTTACTTATGAGCTTTATGTATTTTGCTATTCCAAATGTAAAATGGTCATTTTTATATGCCTTACCTGGCGGATTATTTACGACTATTGGATTTGTATTGATTTCGCAATTATTCTCGATTTATATTCATTACGCAGGTCGAAATTTAACGGCTAATGGTGCGTTTGGAACATTGATTGTATTTATGATTTGGCTGTATTTTATTGCCAATGTAATGATTTTAGGGGGCGTGTTGAACGTGATTGTTTACCGCTTTAGACACCCAAAACTAGACACTGAAGGAGTAACGGATGAAAAAGAAGAACTTAATGTATGACGATAAAGATTCACGAATCGACTATGGCGTCATCCTTCCTGTATTATTATTAGCATTTATGAGTATTGCAACCTTATTTTCAACAACGTATTTGATTAGTGGAAACACGTCGTTAAGAATGGTACTGATGCAAGTAGTTTGGTACGTGGTAGGGGTTGTGGCGATTGTCGTTATTATGCAATTCGATTCGGAGCAGTTATGGAAACTGACAACTTGGGGATATATCTTGGGACTCCTCATGTTACTTGCCGTTCTGTTCTTCTATGACAGAGCTACCTATGCCGATACAGGTGCGAAGAGTTGGTTCAGATTTGGAACTTTCTCATTCCAACCTTCCGAGGTCGTGAAGATCTTCTATATTTTAATTTTGGCAAAAGTAGCCACTTCTCATAATATGAAGACAAAATATAAGACGAATCAAACGGACTGGCAATTATTCGTGAAGTTGATTTTATGGGCAGCGCCAGCCTTAGTACTCGTTATTTTGCAAAATGACTTAGGGACAACACTTGTATTCTTAATGATTCTTGGTGGAGTTCTGATTATGTCAGGGATTAGCTGGAAAATCCTACTTCCAATTATTATTGTGGTTGGATTAATCGGAGCGCTCCTTATTTACTTAGTAGTCTATAATCGTCAAATTCTATTAAATATTGGATTTAAGAACTACCAATTCGCGCGTATTGATTCATGGTTAGATCCATACGGCGACCAAGGTGGAAATGGTTATCAATTATTCCAAAGCTTGAAGGCCATTGGTTCAGGAAAAATGCTTGGTAAAGGATTCGGCGTATCTGATGTATATGTACCCGTTCGTGAGTCTGACTTAATCTTCGCAACCATCGGAGAGAACTTCGGATTCTTAGGTGGGACATTCCTAATCGCCGTTTACTTTATCTTGATTTATCAAATGATTCGTGTCTGCTTTGATACGAAAAACGAGTTTTATACGTATATCGCAACCGGTGTTATCATGATGATTTTATTCCACGTGGTTGAAAATATCGGAATGACAATTGGACTATTACCATTAACGGGTATTCCGTTACCGTTTATTTCTCAAGGGGGATCAAGCTTACTTGGAAATATGATGGGGATTGGACTTATTATGTCGATGCGCTATCATTTCAAGAGTACGATTTTCGAAGATGAAGATGCAGCATTTGGAGCGAATCAACAAGATGCAACGATGTTACGTTTACGTCAGGAGGATGGAAAATGATTGTATATGTTCACCCAAAATGTACGACTTGTAAAAAGGCGTTAAAATGGTTCGAGTTAAATGATGTACCATTTGAACAAAAAGATATTCTCGAAACGCCGCCAACAGCAAAAGAATTATTGAAGATTAAAAAAGCTCAAAATTTAGAGTGGAAGAAAATGGCCAATACGAGTGGTGAATTGTACCGCTCACTTGGCTTAAAAGATAAACTGCCTGAGATGAGCGATAAAGAAGCGTCAGAACTTCTTGCGGGGAATGGCATGCTTATCAAACGTCCACTGGTGTTGGATAATGGAGAAGCGACATTTGGCTTTAAAGAAGAAGTTTACGAAGAGAAATGGAAGAGATAAGATGAAGAAATATAGTGAAAATGGATTATGGATTAAACAAGACGGATTAGAATATGTGATTGGTCTTTCACCAAAAGGACAAGATGACCTTGGAGATGTGAGCTTTGTGGAACTATTAAAGAGTGAAGCCGTGACTCCAGAAGATTCGATTATTAGTGTCGAAGCGGCAAAGGCAGTGACTGAATTACTATCTCCACTGAGCGGGGTAGTCGTGGCCTTCCATGATGAATTAGAAGATAATCCAGAATTCTTAAATGAATTAGAAGAAGAGAAAAACTGGATTGTTCGTTTAAATGGAGTAGATGAAGCGGCATTCAATGCTCTATTAGATGAAGATCTTCCATGTGAACAATGTGAAGTGAAATAAAGATAAAAAAAGAAAACTACGAGTTCTCAGCGAGTGAGAATTCGTAGTTTTTTATTATGCATTTTGTCTGGAGCGATTAACGCGTTCCACAAAGTTATCAAATAACCCTTGCATCACATTGCTATCTTCAATTAAGAGTTCTGGATGCCATTGTACGGCAACCACGCTTTGGTCTTCTGATTTAGATTCGAATGCTTCAATCAGTCCATCCGTACTCCAAGCAACAGGTACAAAATCTGAAGCCAATTGTTTAACCGCTTGATGGTGATATGAGTTCACTGGAGTCGTTGTTCCAAGAACGCGAGAGAGCTCGCTACCACTTGCGATTTGAATCGTATGTGTTGGTTGGCTTGGCATTGTTTTTTGTGTATGTTTCACAGAGATGTTTTCATATTGTGATTCAATATCTTGGTAGAGTGTACCGCCAAGAGCGACGTTTAGAATTTGTAAGCCGCGACACACTGCAAAGATTGGTTTGTGTTGTCTATAAGCTTCTTTAATGAGCTCAATTTCAAACGCATCACGAGCAGGATAAGTACGTGCCAAATTAAGATGTGGTTCTTCACCGTACAATAATGGAGAAACGTCTTGTCCACCCGCTAATAAAAGTCCATCAACCCTAGAGATGAATTCTTTTGATAATTCTGGATTACTGATGGGAATGATGACAGGAATTGCATTTGCCTTTTCAAGACCACGGACGAAACCATTTGCTGCATAAGATAAAATGTAGCGATCTTCTTCCGTATTATCTTGGCGATGATTTCCTGCAATACCAATAAGTGGATAAGTTTGCATGTGCATCAGCCTTTCTTTCAAAAATATGTTCCATCATACCGCATTTTCATGAAAATGAAAAGCATTATTACGCGATTTCAAAGCGCGGCTATTTGCGAATCGTTCTCAATTAAGATAAAATATAACAGAATAGAATGATTATAAAGGAGAATGAATCGTGGCAACTTTAGAGATTAAAAATCTACATGTATCGATCGAAGACAAAGAAATTTTGAAGGGCGTTAATTTAACCATTAACACTGGAGAAATTCATGCAGTCATGGGACCAAACGGAACTGGAAAATCAACACTTTCAGCAGCGATTATGGGTCACCCAAGCTATGAAGTAACAGAAGGAGAAATCCTATTAGACGGCGAAAACGTCTTAGAAATGGAAGTAGACGAACGCGCTCGTGCAGGTCTATTTTTAGCGATGCAATATCCAAGCGAAATCGTTGGGGTGACAAACGCAGAATTTATGCGTTCAGCAATCAACGCTCGTCGCGAAGAAGGCGATAAAATGGGAGTTCGTGAATTCATCAAGAAATTAGATGAAAAAATGGCCCTATTAGATATGCCAGAAGAAATGGCAGAACGTTACTTAAACGAAGGATTCTCAGGCGGGGAGAAAAAACGTAACGAGATTCTTCAATTATTAATGATTGAACCTAGATTTTCGATTTTAGATGAAATCGACTCAGGGTTAGATATTGATGCGTTGAAAGTAGTTTCTCGTGGAGTAAATGCGATGCGTGGAGATAACTTTGGATCATTAATTATTACGCACTATCAACGTCTTTTAAACTATATTGAACCAGATGTAGTGCATATTATGATGGACGGTCGTGTTGTGATGACAGGGGATGCTTCTCTTGCTCGTCGCCTAGAAGCTGAAGGATATAAAGGAATCAGTGAAGAATTAGGAATCAAGATTGAACATCAAGAGTAGGAGTGAGATTGTGGCAGAGACAAAATTAACCATAACACCAGAAGAAATCACCGCATTCTCTCTTACAAAGAATGAACCAGAGTGGTTTCTACAAACACGTTTAAAAGGGTTGGAACTAGCTAAAACACTAGACTTGCCATTTATCGAACGTGTGAAATTCCACCGTTGGAACTTATTCCAATCAGCAATTGGTGAAGGGACTTCAATGATTGAAGAACTTCCAAAAGTGATTCCAACAGCAGCTGGAAGTGCAAAAATTGTACAACTAGGCGCGGTATCATACTGGGAAGAAATGAATGTTGAAACAGCATTGAAGGATGTTCTCGTGATGGATTTATTCGATGCCCTGGAACAATATCCCGAGCTCGTAAAACCGTACTATATGACAAAGGCAGTACCAGTCGATGAAGATAGCTTAACGGCTTATCATGCTGCGATGGTCAACTCAGGAGTATTTATTTATATTCCTAAAAATGTAGATGTAAAAGATATTATTGAATCTCATTTTGTTCAAAATAACTTAGTGGACGAAGCGTTCGTGAAGCACGTGTTAATCGTGGCAGACGAAAACAGCTCGGTCTCTTATGTAGAACGTTTTGAAAGTGTTGGTGACAAAAAGAATACAGCCAACATTGTTGTAGAAGTCATTGCGAAACAAGGGGCGAAAGTTCAATTTGCAGCCGTTGATGCTTTAGGTCAATCAACAGATGCGTATGTGAACCGTCGTGGCTATCTTGAAAAAGATGCAACGATTAACTGGGCACTTGGCATTATGAATGACGGAAATGTAATTGCGGACTTCGACTCTGAATTACGTGGAGACGGTTCTCATTCGCAAGTGAATGTCATCGGTATTTCGACAGGACGCCAAGTTCAAGGGATTGATACTCGTGTGACAAACTATGCGCCACATTCAGTCGGACATATCCTGCAACATGGGGTTATTTTAGATAAATCAACCTTAACCTTTAACGGAATTGGACATATTATTAAAGGTGCGAAATTCGCAGATGCCCAACAAGAAAGCCGTGTACTCATGCTTTCAGAAGGCGGACGTGGAGATGCAAATCCAATTCTATTAATCGATGAAAATGAAGTAACGGCAGGACACGCAGCGAGCGTGGGACAAGTGGATGATGAACAATTATTCTACTTAACAAGCCGTGGAATCTCAGAAGCGGAGGCAAAACGCCTTGTGATTCGTGGATTTTTAGGAGCCGTGATTCGTTCAATCCCTTCAAGTGAGCTTCAAAAAGAACTTGTAGAGATGATTGAACAAAAGTTGGTTGCTAGCTATGAATAATAAAATGATTCGAGAAGACTTTCCTATTTTAAAGCGTGAAGTCAACGATGAAGTGCTTGTCTATTTAGACAATGCAGCTACCACACAAAAGCCGCGCCCAGTCGTAGAAGCCGTTGAGAAATTTTACGCAACTCACAATGCCAATATTCATCGTGGGGTGCATACATTAGCTCAGGAAGCCACGGACTTGTATGAAGCAGCCAGAGCTAAAGTAGCGAAATTTATCAATGCTAGCAACACAAAAGAAGTGCTCTTTACGCGTGGAACGACAACTAGCTTAAATTGGGTTGCACAAGGCTTTGCGCCAAATCGCCTCCAGGAAGGAGACGAAATTTGGATTAGTCCCGCTGAGCACCATTCGAATGTGGTGCCTTGGCAACAAGTGGCAAAACAAACAGGAGCCGTCTTACGTTATTTTTCATTAACGAAAGAGGGCGAATTGGATCTTGAAGCAGCCAAAGCAGCTTTAACCGAGAAGGCAAAAATCGTTTCCATTAACCATGCCTCAAATGTTCTTGGAACAGTAACGGATGTGAAGCGTGTAGCCGAAATGGTTCACGCAGTCGGAGGCATTCTTGTTGTGGATGGTGCTCAAGCAGCGCCGCATCAAAGAGTGGATGTCCAAGAGTTAGACTGTGACTTTTATGCCTTTAGTGGACATAAGATGATTGCTCCAACAGGAATTGGCGTATTATATGGAAAAGAAGCACTTCTTCAAGAGATGAATCCTGTAGAATTCGGTGGAGAAATGATTGATTTTGTGTACGACCAAGAGAGTACATGGAATGAATTGCCGTGGAAATTCGAAGCAGGCACTCCAAATATCGCAGGAGCGATTGGACTGGCTGCTGCCATTGATTATTTAGAAGAAATCGGCATGGAGAATATCCATCAGCATGAACAAGAAATAGTCTCTTATCTCTTACCAAAAATGCAAGAGATGGAAGGTGTGACGGTATATGGGCCAAGTGACTCAGAAAAACACTCTGGAGTCATTAGTTTTACGATTGACGGCATCCATCCACACGACATCGCAACAGCGCTCGATATGGAAGGATTTGCGGTTCGCGCAGGACATCATTGTGCTCAACCTTTGATGAGGTGGCTCGATGTACCGGCAACATGCCGTGCAAGTTTTTATATTTATAACACGCTTCAAGAAGCAGAACAGTTTTTAGAAGCATTAGAAAAAGTAAAGGAGTTTTTCCAATATGGCCTTATCTAAATTAGATCAGCTTTATCGTCAGGTGATTTTGGATCATTCGTCTCATCCACACCATAAAGGATTAGTAGATGATGCGAGCATTCCAACGATTGAATTTAATAATCCAACGTGTGGAGATGTGTTGCAGTTGCAACTGATTGTAAATGACAATGGCGTGATTGAAGATGTTCACTTTGACGGACACGGCTGTACGATTAGTATGGCGAGTGCCAGCATGATGAGTGGTGCAATTATTGGAAAGACCGTTAATGAAGCACTCACCTTAGCAGAAGATTTCTCAAGTCTAGTGCAGGGTGAAACCGTGGACGAAGAACCTTTAGGGGATGCGGCGTTACTTGCCGGTGTTCAAAAATTCCCAGCGCGTATTAAATGTGCCACGCTTGCGTGGAAAGCATTAGAACGTGCAGTAGAAAATGAAAAAGCATAAGAAAGTGGTGACAAAATGAGTGGAGTTCCTGAATTAGCCGATTACAAATATGGCTTTCATGAGGATGTAACACCTGTTTATGAAACAGGAATGGGATTAAGCGAGGAAGTCGTTCGTACGATTTCACAAGTGAAAAACGAGCCACAATGGATGCTTGATTTCCGATTAAAATCATTGAAGGCATTCGAAAATATGCCAATGCAAACATGGGGTGCGGACCTATCAGACATCGATTTTGATGCGATTACGTACTTCAAACGTGCAAGCGATAAGCCAGCGCGCTCTTGGGATGATGTACCTGAGAAGATTAAAGATACTTTCGAGAAAATCGGGATTCCTGAAGCAGAGCGTGCGTATTTAGCTGGAGCTTCTGCGCAATTTGAGTCTGAAGTGGTTTACCATAATATGAAAGAAGAATTCGATAAACTCGGAATCATCTTTACAGATACAGACTCAGCATTAAAAGAGTATCCTGAATTATTCAAAAAGTATTTCGCAAAACTAGTACCACCAACAGATAACAAATTAGCTGCGTTAAACTCAGCCGTATGGTCAGGTGGAACGTTCATCTATGTACCAAAAGGCGTGAAATGTGATGTACCGCTTCAAACGTACTTCCGTATCAACGACCAAAACATGGGACAATTCGAACGTACGCTTATCATCGTAGACGAAGGAGCCAGCGTACACTATGTAGAAGGATGTACAGCACCAACGTACTCTTCAAACAGCTTGCATGCAGCGATTGTAGAAATCTTCGTTGAAGAGGGTGGCTACTGCCGTTATACAACCATTCAAAACTGGTCGGATAACGTGTATAACTTAGTAACGAAACGTGCCAAAGCTGCTGCTCACGGAACGGTTGAGTGGATCGATGGAAACCTTGGAGCGAAGACGACGATGAAATATCCTTCCGTATTCCTCGATGGACCATACGCCAAAGGAACTATGTTATCAATCGCGTTTGCAGGAGAAGGCCAACATCAAGATACTGGTGCGAAAATGATCCATAATGCGCCACATACATCAAGTTCAATCGTTTCAAAATCGATTGCTAAAGATGGTGGAGCGGTGAACTACCGTGGTCAAGTAACATTTGGTAAGAAATCAGATTATTCCATTTCTCATATCGAATGTGACACGATTATTATGGATGACAAGTCAAAATCAGACACGATTCCATTTAACGAAATTCATAATGATAAAGTAGCACTCGAGCATGAAGCGAAAGTGTCAAAAATCTCAGAAGAGCAGTTATTCTACTTGATGAGTCGCGGAATTAGCGAGTCAGAAGCGACAGAGATGATTGTTATGGGATTCGTTGAACCATTTACAAAAGAACTTCCAATGGAATACGCTGTTGAACTAAACCGTTTAATCGCGTACGAGATGGAAGGGTCAGTGGGTTAGACAATAATAGCAGCCAAGAAATAGGAGATACTGTTTCTTGGCTGTTTTTTAGTAGAAAGTTACAGTTAAAAAACAAGAAATAAATCATAAAGTATAATATATTTTTTGAAATATATAGTTTCTTAATATTATTTGCTCAGAATTTTGGATATTTTCATATAAAATAATCCTTGTTATATCAATGTTTTTGAATGAAAGTGCACTCTAGGTGAAAAATTTACATTTTAATAGATATTACACTTGTATTATATTCAGAACGTGTTATAATATGTTCATCAAGAGATATAAAGAAAGGAGAATGGATATGAGAAAACAACCGTGGTCGAACGAAAATAAGACTGAACGGATTAATTTTACGATTGAGCCCTCTTTGAAAGAAGCTTTTTTGAAGATTATCTCAACAGACGTATCAACTTATTTCCGGTCGGTCATCGAAAATGAAGTCGAAAGTCATCAGAAAAAAGTTGAAAACTGGCCCGACGCAATTAAAACATTATTGCATGGACAGTTTAAGGCGTTCTCCGAGCAAGTCTTCGGAACGTTTAATTACCGAGGACGGAACTATCCATATAAAATTTTGGATGTTATGTCAGTCGAAGAAGGCCAACCACTTGAAGTCATTGACTACGAGGATGGGTTGGTATATGTAAAAGTGATTGAGGAAATCAGTCCGGAAAAATTAGTATATGTAACTATTTAGAAAGAAGGAAATTTAAAATGCCAGTAACAATCTTAATTATCGCCGTAGTATTAATCTTATTAATCATTGCGTTCAAATCAATTCGTATCGTTCAACAAGGACACAAAGCTGCTGTTCAATCATTCGGACGTTATGTTGGAGAATTAGGACCAGGATTACACTTTGTAACACCAATCATTCGTAATATTGCTTATGTTGTGGATATGCGTCAACGTTCATTAGACTTAGATCCTCAAGAAATTATTACAAAAGACAACGTTAATTTAACAATTGACGCTTCAGCTAAATATCACGTAGATAATCTTGAAGAATACTTATATGGAAACACAAACCCAGAAGGATTATTACTTTTAGATATCCAAAACGAATTACGTGACATTATCGGTACAATGACAATGGCTGAAATCCTTGGTGGTACTAACAAAATCAACACTGATTTAAACCAACGTGTATTCGGTAAAACAGACTCTTACGGGGTTACAATTGACCGTGTCAATATCGGTGAAGTAATTCCTCCACAAAGTATCGTTGAAGCGATGAACAAACAAATCACTGCTGACCGTGAACGTGATGCTGCGTTAATCGCTGCTGACGCTCGTCAAAAAACAGTTGAAATGGATACAAGAACTCAAAACAACAAATTATTAGCAGATGCTCGTGCGCATGCTGAAAAAATCGCCATTGACACTCAAGCAACTGTTGCTCAATTAACAGCCATCAACAACGCATTAAATGAATCTAACTTAAATGCGGCTGCGTTAGAATACTTAGCAATTGACGCTAAAAAAGCTCTTGCTGAAGGTCCAAACAATACAGTTGTATTAATGGATGGACAAAACAATGCAAAAATTGCTGAAAACATTGCTTCATTAGCATCAGGACGTAAAGTTTGGGACGAAGCAGGTAAATAATCATGAAACAACAAGCTAACAAATCTTTCTTTGGGTTGAAATGGCTTGCGGTACTGATTGCCACATTATTGTTAGTAGGAACCTTTGCACGTGTTTCAACAGTCAATGCTGAAACTCAACCAATCGACACCACAAAGATGAAGATACTAGGGGCCTTTGAGCAAAAAATCAACTTTGTGGATGGGGAAGATTATAATGCGACAGTGACGATTAAGTTGACTTATAATAATCCTCAATATAAAGAGATTAAAGTTCCCGTTCAAATTAAAAACCTTCCAACAGGGAAGGGCGGTATTCGACTTTTTGTATATCGGGATAAAGATGACAGCCTCGTACTTGTAGCATTTGTAGAGACTGCTGTAGACCATAATGTGATCAATTATCAACAAATTGATATTGAAGATGGAAAAGTCACAAAAGCCTTTCAATACACGGCTACTGACAAGGATCGAGCAAAATTTGTAGAAGACCTATCAAAGGCAAGTGAAGAAGAGGAAGACGAAGAGGAAACTACTACTGCTGCGAAAAGTACGAACTCAAACGCTAATAGTTCAAATACCAATAGTTCGAACGCGAAACCTTCTACAGACAAAGATATCTTTGATCAAATTGATAACTTCTTTGATCAACTAGATACAGACAAAATTGCTGAAGGAATCGGTAAAGGCGGATTTTATATCATCCTTATCATTGCTGTTTTCTTCGCAATTAGAGGAAAACAAAAACAGGCTCGTAAGAATACTCGTAGAGCTAGAACTGGAAATACGCGTTCCGCTCAAAGAACTGGGGCCAATGCTACTGTACAGAGAGCACAAGGCACAAGTACACCAGTAGTTGCTACAGAAGCTGTACCGCAACGTGTATATCGTCCGCGAAATAACGTTTCAAATCCAAAAATTCGCTCACAAGCGAAAAAACAAGCAACCAAACAAGCGTTGCAATCAACATCAAGTCGTTCAAGTGCTTCAAGAGAAACCTATGTAGGGACTCCTGCAACATCAAGAACAGTAATGTATAAAACCGCTCGAAAAGAGAAATCACATACATTACCACGAGTACTTTCAAGTAGAACATTACCTCGTGTGTTGAAAACACCACGCTTAAAGTAAAACAAGTAGAACACCTAAATTCCATGTGAGTTTAGGTGTTTTTTTGTTTACTCTATACTCAAGCATTTGCACAAGTAAGGCTATCGGAGTATGCTAGGTGAGAAGGGTGGAATGAACATGACAAAATTAGAACAGTTAATCGAAAAAATCGAAGCAGATCCACAAAATGCCGAGTACACAAAAGAAGGGATTGCTCCTTTATTTTCAGCACCAAAAAAAGCGAAAATATTGATTGTAGGGCAAGCACCTGGTATTAAAGCACAAGAAAGCCGCTTGTTTTGGAATGACCAAAGCGGTGATAATCTAAGAAGCTGGATGGGTGTGGACCGTGATTTCTTCTATCAATCAGATTTATTTGCGGTCGTTCCGATGGATTATTATTATCCAGGGAAAGGCAAATCAGGAGACCTTCCTCCGCGCAAAGGTTTTGCTGAAAAGTGGCATGAAGCTACCTTAGCCTTAATGCCGGATATTGAACTCATTATATTAGTTGGAAAATACGCGCAAGACTATTATTTAAAAGATACAAAGAAGAAAAATTTAACGGAAACCGTCAGAGCCTATAAAGAGTACTTACCAAAGATGTTTCCGCTCGTACATCCATCGCCCTTAAACCGCAGATGGATGGCGAAAAATCCATGGTTTGAAAAAGAAGTCTTACCAGAATTTCAAAAGAGAGTACAAGAAGTGATTAAAGGAGCCAAGAAATGAGAACGGAATTATATCCAGAAATCGAAATCTACAAAGAACATAGGATTCCAGTGAGCACCTTGCATACCATTTATGTGGAAGAGTCAGGAAACCCATTAGGACATCCAGTTGTTGTGTTACATGGGGGACCAGGAGGGGCATCAACTCCTGTGAATCGTCAGTTTTTTGATCCGGAGTTTTATCGCATCATCCAATTCGATCAACGTGGATGTGGAAAAAGCACACCATTTGCATCTTTAGAAGAAAATACAACGCATGATTTAGTAGCCGATATGGAGAAAATTCGTACAGCACTAGGCATTGAGAAGTGGCTTGTCTTTGGTGGTAGCTGGGGGACAACATTGGCCCTCCATTACACGATTGCACACCGCGAACGAGTGGTTGGGTTAATGCTTCGTGGGATTTTCCTTGGCCGTCAAAGTGATGTCGATTGGCTATATCAAGATGGGGCGTCTCATTTTTATCCAGAGAACTTCGAGAAGTTTAAAGCGCCGATTCCTGTTGAAGAACAAGGAGAACTCGTGAACGCGTACTACAAGCGCCTGACGTCAGAGGATGAATCGATTTGTCTAGAGGCAGCGCGTGCGTGGGCAGAGTGGGAACATGGTCTCGTGAAGTTAATTCCTTATGACCCGATTGTTTGGGATGAAGCAGGCATACGAGGGGCGCTGACGATTGCACGAATGGAATGTCATTTCTTCTATCATCATTGCTTTGTGGAAGATGATAATTACATCTTGAATCGTGCAGAGGCCTTCAAGGGGATTCCAATGCATATCGTTCATGGTCGTTATGATGTGGACTGCTTACCAAGTGCAGCGTTTGAACTGGCTAAAGCGGTAGATGGAGCAGAATTGATTTTTGCCCAAGCAGCAGGACATACAGCAATGGAACCTTCTACCATGGAAGCGTTAGTTGGCTTTAGTGAAAAATGCAAAACCTATTTTAAATAAAAAGAAAGGCTCGTAGAATGACTCTACGTGCCTATTTTTGTGTTTAGATTTTTTCAAGAAGCATTGCAGCAATGCGCTCCACATCACGGTTACTTCCGCGTAATTCAAATTCATCGAGCACCGGGAATCCAAAACGCTCAGAATATTGACGGGCAGTGAGGCAGAATTGCTTATTAAAGTTACGATTTCCGCTACCAATCACACCAAAGCAATGGGCGTAATTATGTTCATAGGCTAAGAAATCGCCTAGTGGATTCGTTAAGACTTCAACATCCCCGTTATCCACGCCATTTCCACCTTCTAAGTAAGTTGGAAGAAAAGAAACGAATGGTTTGCCTACTTTGAAGTAGTCTTCTTTGCCTTTGACAAGGTCTTTCACATTCGTCAGTGTCACTTTTAAAGAGGGCTCCATAAAGCGTAAATGATCTCTTAAACGTGTGACAAAGTTATGTGTATTTCCTGTTAAGCTAATATAAATAATCGGTAATTCTTTCGACATTGGAAGACCTCCCTGGAAGACTTTTATTGTCTATAAGTATACCGTACTTTTGCGAATCCTTCTAGAGGGTGTTTTTAAACTTTTAAAAATTGTGAAAATCGGCTATAATACTTGAGAATAAACACGAAGGAGATACTCATGTCACACTTAAAAGAAGAAGTACAATCTCGCAAGACCTTTGCGATTATTTCCCACCCGGATGCTGGGAAAACAACGATTACAGAACAATTACTCTTATACGGGGGAGCGATTCGTCAAGCCGGTACCGTAAAAGGGAAGAAAACAGGGAAGTTTGCAAAATCTGACTGGATGGAAATCGAAAAACAACGTGGGATTTCTGTTACGAGTTCAGTAATGCAAGTGGAATACGATGGAAACCATATTAATATCGTGGACACACCAGGGCACGAGGACTTCTCAGAAGATACGTATCGTACATTAATGGCCGTGGATAGTGCCGTGATGGTGATCGACAGTGCCAAAGGGATTGAGCCGCAAACGAAGAAATTATTCGAAGTTTGTAGTATGCGTGGTATTCCAATCTTTACGTTTATTAACAAATTAGACCGTGATGGACGTGAACCATTAGAATTAATCGCGGAGTTAGAAGAAGTATTAGGCATTGACGCGTATCCAATGAACTGGCCAATGGGGATGGGAAAAACATTCCTTGGGTTATATGATATTTACAATAAACGTGTAGAATTGATGCATCCAGAAGAAAATGAAGATAATGACTTCTTACCATTGAACGAAGATGGCGAAGTGGACGGCGATTATGCGTTTAAACAATCAACGCTCTATAGCCAAGCCATTGAAGATGCACAACTTTTACTAGAAGCAGGGAATGCTTTTGATGAGGAAAAGATTGCAGCGGGTAAATTAACACCTGTATTCTTTGGTTCAGCCTTAACAGGATTTGGGGTTCAAACGTTCTTAGACGCGTTCGTTGACTTTGCACCAAGCCCATCTGCCAAGAAAACTGAATCAGGGGAACTGGTAGATCCACTTCAAGAACAATTCACTGGATTCATTTTCAAGATTCAAGCAAATATGAACCCAGCGCACCGCGACCGTATCGCGTTTGTACGTATCTGTTCAGGGGAATTCGTTCCAGGGATGGATATTACCGTGAACCGTTCGCAAAAGAAAATGAAATTATCACATACAACACAATTTATGGCGGATAGCCGTGAAACAGTGAAAGCTGCCGTTGCAGGGGATATTATCGGACTTTACGATACAGGGAACTTCCAAATCGGAGATACGATTTACTCAGGAAAAACTGCTGTGCAGTTCGAACCACTTCCACAATTTACGCCAGAACTCTTTAATAAAGTTTCTGCCAAAAACGTGATGAAGCAAAAATCATTCCATAAAGGAATCGAGCAGTTAGTACAAGAAGGAGCTATCCAATTGTACAAGACTTACCATACAGGTGAATATATCCTAGGTGCCGTTGGTCAACTGCAATTCGAAGTGTTCCAATACCGCTTGTTAAATGAGTACAATGCTGAAGTAGTCATGACTCCAATCGGAAGTAAGATTGCCAGATGGATTGACGAAGAACAACTGGATCCAAATATGTCATCGAGCCGTAACTTATTATGTCGCGACCGATTTGATCAACCTGTCTTCTTATTCGAAAACCAATTTGCCTTAAACTGGTTCAAAGATAAACATCCAGATGTAGAATTGAAAGCATTATTCTAATCAAAATAAATAAAAGCCTCTCTAATCTAAGTGATTAGAGAGGCTTTTCATATGTTCAACGGTTAAGCTTCGTATCCCATTAAGATTCCGCCTTGTTCTGCATAATAGCTGCAGACACCGCTTGTATGAATGCTTGAAACATCCGCATCTGGGAATTCGCTATGAACGGCTGCTTGAATTAAGCCGCAGATTTCTGGATTACTACAGTGGCTAATGACCACGCGGCCACCTTTGTAGCCATTCTTCTTCATCTCAGCCCAAACTGCTTGAACAGCTTTCTTTTGACCTTTTGCTTTGTGAAGAAGGTTTAAGGTTCCTTCTGGAGATGCGTTACCGACTAAGCGGATATTGAGCATTCCAATTACGGCACCGACTAATTTGTTTAAGCGACCATTTTTCACTAAGTTATCAACACGAGCGAGTGCAAATAATAGTTTTGTACTTGCTAAATAGTCTTTCAAGGCTGCTACGACTTCTTCGTAAGAGAGGCCTTGTGCGATGAGTTCATTGGCTTTTTCTACGAAAAGAACCATCTCACCACTAGCTGAAAGGCTATCGAAGACTTCGATATTTGTTTCAGGCGCTTCTTCTAAAAGCATATTTTTTGCTAATTGCGCACTGTTTTGGCTTCCTGATAGGCCGCCTGTAATGGTAATCGCAATGACGTTTTGGGCACCTTTGTATGCTTCGAGGAATGCATCTGGGCTAGGGCAGGCTGAAGCTGTCTTATCTTTTGTTTGATACATTTCAATCATCATACTATCGATGTCTAAAGAGGCATCATCTGTATAGTGTTTGTCACCTACTTGAACAGTAAGTGGTACGTTAATATATTCTGTGTCTGGGGCAAGATTCTCGATTTCGCGTAAATCGCAACCTGAATCTGCAACAATTTTCCATTTCATAAGGTTTCTCCTTTTGGTGATTAATCTATCCTACTGTAATATACTTTGATGTTCAAAATAAGTCAAATAATCTACTGCAAAACTGTCATTTTAGTAGCATTTTAGCGCTTTCTGTACTATTGTAGAAGAGTAGAAATAAAAATAAAAGGAGGAGTTATATGACTCAAACAATTTCTTTCGGATATGGTTCAAAACCAGCTCAATTTATGGCGAATAAACTAAACCGTCACGGTGTCATTGCAGGGGCTACAGGGACAGGTAAAACTGTTACATTAAAAGTGTTAGCGGAGCAATTAAGTGAAGCAGGAGTTCCTGTATTTCTTTCAGATATTAAAGGAGACTTAGCTAGCCTTGCTGAAAAAGGCGAAGTAACTGAGAAAATTGCAGAACGCTTGGCTAAAGTTCATGTAGAAGACTTCGAACCAAGCTCATATCCTGTTGCTTTCTGGGATGTCTTTGGGGAAAATGGAATTAACATCCGTACTACAATCTCAGAAATGGGACCAATCTTATTAGCGCAACTATTAGGCTTAAATGAAACGCAAGAAGGGATTTTAAACATTGCGTTTAAAGTAGCTGATGACCAAGGATTATTATTAATCGACATTAAAGATTTACGTGCAATGTTAAATTACGTTGGAGCACACGCTGGGGAATTACGTAACTTATACGGAAATATTGCACAACAATCTATCGGTTCTATTTTACGTAGCTTACTCGTATTAGAACAACAAGGTGGAGATAAATTCTTCGGTGAACCCGCTTTTGAAATCAATGATTTATTCAAAGTGGACCCAAGTGGCCGTGGAGTAATCAACATTTTAGCATCTGAAAAATTATTCCAAACGCCAAAATTATATGCAACATTCTTATTATGGTTCTTATCAGAATTATACGAAAACTTACCAGAAGTTGGAGACTTAGATAAACCAAAATTAGTCTTCTTCTTTGATGAAGCTCACGTATTATTCAGTCAAAGCAATACTGCAGTTCAAGAGAAGATTGAATTAATTGTTCGTCTAATCCGTTCTAAAGGAATTAGTATTTTCTTTGTAACACAAAATCCAACAGATATTCCAAATGCCATCGCGAGCCAATTAGGGAACCGCGTGCAACACGGATTACGTGCGTTCACTCCTGCTGAACAAAAGAATGTGAGAGCAGTTGCAGAAACTTTCCGTCAAGAAGATGGACAAGATTTAGTAACAGTCATTACAAACCTTAAAGTAGGGGATGCAGTTGTTTCAACGCTTCAAGAAGATGGTTCTCCAAGCTTTGCAGAAGTAGTATCTGTTTACCCACCTAAGAGTAAATTAGATGCAGGTGACCCACTTGTTCGTCAACAATTAATCAATCAATCAGCATTCTATGATAAATATGCAGAAATGTTTGACCGTGAATCAGCTCATGAGCAATTACTAGCTCTAGAAGAACAATTCAAACAAGAGCAAGAAGCTGCTGTAGCTCAAAAAGAAGCTGAAAAACAAGCAGAATTAGAGCGTAAAGAAGCTGAGAAACAAGAAGCTCTTGCACAAAAAGAAGCTGAAAGACAAGCAAAATTAGAAGAAAAAGAACGCGAACGTGAACAAAAAGAATTAGAACGTCAAGCACGTCAAGCCGCTACAAAACGCGGAGATTCAGCAATGGATCGCTTCACTAAGAACATCATGTCAAGTGTAGGTCGTGAAGTTGGTCGTGTGATTACACGTGGCGTAATGGGCTTATTCAAAAAATAAGAGGAGGCCAAAATAATGGCAAATGTCGTTGTATTTTTCGCGCAAGGATTTGAAGAAATCGAAGGCCTTGCAACGGTTGATATTTTAAGAAGAGCCGGGCACACTGTTCACACAGTAGGGCTTGGTAGTGAAGTGATTACAGGGAGTCATCATATTCCGGTAAAAATGGATGATGTGTTAGATACGTTTTACTGGGCTGATATTGATGCGCTCGTACTACCAGGGGGGCTTCCAGGAGCCACTCATCTAAGAGACGATGATTTCCTTATTAAGAAACTAAAAGAGTATTCTAAAAAAGGGAAAATAATCGCAGCCATTTGTGCCGCTCCAATTGCACTCCATCGTGCAGGATTACTTAAAGATAAGAAATATACTTGCTATCCTGGAGTAGAAAAAGACATCAACCAAGGAAGTTATACAGGACATCTCGTTGAAGTCGATGGAAAACTGATTACTGGATGTGGACCAGCAGCAACATTTGAATTTGCCTATACGATTGCAGAAGCGTTAGGTACTGATACAAGTGCTCTTCGTGAAGGAATGCAATACAACAAACTCTTAAATCCATAAACAAACAAAAGAAGACTTGTTCCAAAAGTGGAGCAGGTCTTCTTTTGTTACAAACAGATTACAATGTTACAAAAATATTAAGCAAATACTTGCAATTTACCCCGAAATTTGAGAGAATAATAAATGACAATATAAAACTAAGTACATAGAAATCAGGTAATAATATGCATAAAGAAGAATTGAATGAAGTTGTAAAACAACTGCGTAAAAAAGGAGTCAGAATTACTCCTCAACGTGTTGCAATGCTTGAATTTTTAGCAAGTGTACACACGCATCCAACAGCTGAAGAAATCTTCAAAGCGTTGACGAAAGAAGATCCACAAGTCAGTGTGGCAACCGTTTATAATAATTTAAATCTATTTATTAAAGAAGGCGTCGTTAAAGAATTAACGTATGGAGATAGCGCGAGTCGCTATGATTTTGATTTAGGCCAGCATTATCACGCCGTATGCGACGTGTGTGGGAAAGTGGTGGACCTTTATTATCCAGTGCTAGAAGACGTCGAGAAAGCTGCAGAACAGCTGACAGGATTCAAAGTGAGAGGACACCGTATGGAAGTATACGGAGTATGCCCAGAGTGTCAAAAGAAAGAAAAATAGTAATCGATTAAGGGGTATAGGAGAATGGAGAAGCTCATTCAACGAAGAGCCAATAATGGCAAAAATAAGCACTCAAAAAAGGAAAATAAATATACTCAAGCTCCGGAGGATTTTGAAGAAACAGATGTAGTAGAAGAAACACCTTTCGAAGAAATGGAAGAGAAAGAACTCTTTGGCGGGAAAAAACCGAAGAAGAAAAGACCTAAGAAAAAAATGAATAAAACCATTTTCTGGGTTATTGGGATTTTAACATTTATTATTTTAATTTTTGAATTATTAACAATTCATCGCATTATGGCAGATCAGTTCAACGAAGAAGAATTCAAACGAATTATTCAAGTAGAGCAAGAGGATGCCAAGAAATACAATGAGAATTTCACAGTAAAAGATGAAACAACAGGAAATGTAGAAGTACAAGAGTTGATTCCAACAGATGCATCAGGAAATCCAATTGAAGCCATTGCCGCTCAAATGGATTCATTGAAACAGTCTATCCTTGAAAAATATGCAGCCGCTTCTAAGAAGACATTAATCTTCTTCAAGGCGTACCAAACAAAAGTCATCTCAAGCGTGAATGACATTCACTACTATGTGTCTGTTTATCAACAAAAAGATCGTGGATTTGAACAATTGGAATTCGAGGAATTATCACATCAATTAGTATTTGCGGATTCACTTGAACCATTTGAAATCGCAAAATTATTTAATAATGAATTAGCGATGTCTAACTTCTTTGTGAAGAAGGCTTTAGATGAAGCAAAAGCAAACGGACTAACACATGAGCAAGCAACGAAAGTAACGGCTCAATTTGTTGATGGAGGCTGGAAAAAATTAGATGCTTCCATTATTCAAAATGGAATTCGTGTAAAATTTAAAGATGCAAATGACCAAGATGCACAATGGACAATTCCATTTACTGAATTATTTGCGTATATGAATGAAAATATGATTCCTGAAACAGAAAAAGATACTTTCGTACAATATCGCGCAGCGGTTAAAGAAAAACTTGGGAAGAAGAGAGTGGCGTTATCATTTGATGACGGTCCAAGTCCTGAACTGACACCAAAAGTGCTAGACTTACTGAAACAGTATAACGCACATGCAACTTTCTATATTGTGGGAAGTCATGTAGAAGGAAATGAAGCTATCATTCGACGAATTGTTGATGAAGGACATGAACTAGGGAACCATAGTTATAGTCACCCATTATTACCTAAGAAGTCAGCAGATGAAGTTTATAAACAAGTTCATGATACGTCTGATTTAATTGCAAAGGCTACTGGTGGATTAAAACCAATGAGCCTACGTCCTCCATATGGTGGATATAATAAAATGGTGGCGGATCAAGCAGGTATCGCGATTGTAAACTGGTCGATTGACTCTCTTGATTGGCAGTATAGAGATGCAGCGAAGACGATTGCGCATATTAAAGAAAATACGCATAATGGCGGAATCTTACTAATGCATGATATCCATGCAGAATCAGTAGAAGCACTTCCTGCAGTTCTTGAATATTTAACATCTGAAGGTTATGAATTAGTAAGTGTAGAAGAATTAATGGCGGGGCAACCATTGCAACCAAATCATGCCTACTTCAATCGTGTAGATGTTCAAAAAATCAATTAAGAAGCTTGCATTTTTGCTCGAAATAAGGTACATTAATTAAGTGCTAAAAGCACAGACCTTTTACAGAGTTTTGCGAATCACCAACGCTTTACTCAGTACAAGGCATCAATTAAAAGAAAGAGGTGTTTAGAAATGGCAATTTCTAAAGAAAAGAAAAACGAAATCATCAAAGAGTATGCGTTACACGAAGGAGACACTGGTTCACCAGAAGTACAAATCGCTGTATTAACATACGAAATCAACCACTTAAATGATCACATCCGTGTTCATAAAAAAGACTTCCACTCAAACCGTGGATTAATGAAAAAAGTTGGTCACCGTCGTAACTTGTTAGCATACTTACGTAACAAAGATGTTCAACGTTACCGTGAACTAATCAACCGTTTAGGATTACGTCGTTAATTTTAAGCCAATTGAGAACTCCCAGGCATTCGTGCTTGGGAGTTTTTTGATGGTTTTAAACTATATTGAGCGTTATCGAGAATTACAAAAGGCACAAGGTCCATTTGATAGAACCTTGTGCCTTCTTATTATTCATTTAAATTTCTTTAATCGAATGTGAAACGATTTGACGGTAACACATCATATTCTTACTATGATTCGATTTAATGACATTGCGTAAGATTTTAAATGCAGAACGCCCTAATTCGAGCGTATGCACGTCTACATAAGCATCAATTTGGACAGAAGGTTTGACAGAGTCGAATGTAATAATCGGCATCTGAAGTTGCTTCTCGTTCAAATAACGCGCAGCTCCTTCTGCAAAGAGTGAGTCTGCTGTAACAAGGCCATCAATTGTGCCAAGCTCTAATAGTTCTTTAATCGTCTCATAACCATGTTCAATCGTGAATTCATCGACTTGAGCAATGCGTTTCTCGTTAACATCCAGTTCGTATTCTTCTAAGGCTTTGATATAGCCCTCGAGACGCTCTCTGGATACGAATAATTGGTCGCGTCCTCCGATAAAAGCAATCGATGATGCGCCTTTTTTAATAATATATTCAGTAGCATCAAAGCCCGCTTTTTCATTGTTATTATCGACAAATGAAATGAGAGGGGAAAGTGTCTTACCGATAATTACCGCTGGAAATTCTTGTTCGATTGCAAAGTTTACAAGTGGGTCTTCCAATTCCCCGTAAAGGAAGATTAAACCGTCTACTCGTCGCCCTAAAATCGTGTCTTTTAGAATAGCTAAGCGCTGCTGATTATCTTGTCCTGCACACAATTGAATCGAGTATTGATGATCGGCTGCAATCTGCGCAATCCCTCGAATAACTTCTGGGAAAAATGAGTTTTGATAAAATGCATCAGAGTCTTCCGGGAGAACTACACCAATGACATTCGTTTTTTTACTTGCTAAGCTTCGCGCATTGACGTTTGGGTGATAGTTCAATGTTTCCATCGCCTTACGCACTTTCTTTTTAGTGGCTTCGCTAATGCTTGACTTATCTTGTAACACGCGCGTTACCGTTGAAGGGGAGACCCCTGCAAGCTTAGCCACGTCTTTAATAGTGGATGCCATCTGTATTCCTCCTTTCTAGTAAATGATTTATAAAAGAAAACACTGGATATGAACTTACAAAAAATCCATATCCAGTGTTGTAAAAGTTCTATGACTTAATCGCTCCGTCAACCATACCTTTCATGATATGTTTTTGTGCGATAATGAATAGGATGATAACAGGTAACATAATTAATAATGTTGAAGTTAAGATCATATCCCATTGTTTAGTAAATGAACCGGCGAAGTTTGAAACCGCGATTGGTAATGTTTGAATCGCATTTCCTTTACCAAGTAATAGAAGTGGTAATAGGAAGTCGTTCCAAATCCAGATACCGTTCAAGATTAAGATTGTAACGTAGATTGGTTTTAGGATTGGAAGAACTACGTAGAAGAATGTTTGCATTTTGTTACATCCATCTAATTCAGCAGCTTCTTCGATTTCTAAAGGAACCCCTTTAATGAATCCGTGGAACATGAATACTGAAAGTGACATACCAAAACCAGTGTACGCTAGGATAATCCCTGGATAAGAACGTAATAAGCTGAACCCGAAGATTGGCATTGTGATTGCGTCACTCATGATTTTGAACCAAGTTACTAAAGGATACATTACAACTTGGAAAGGAATTACCATTGAAGCAACGAAGATGAAGAAAATCACCAATGAAGCTTTAGAACGGTAACGAACTAATCCCCATGCAGCAAGAGCAGAGAATAAAGTGATTGTTAATAATGAAATCACAGTAATAATTGTTGATGCTAAGAATGATGAAGGATAGTTAATCGATGGGTTTTTCCAAATCGTAACAATATTTGTCCAAAGTTGTCCGAAACTTGCAGGAAGTGCAAGTGGGTCTGCTAGGATATCAGCAGAACTCTTTGCAGAGTTGATCACTAAAAGAACGATTGGACTCAAGAAAAGTAAGAATAAGAGAAATCCTAAAATTTCAAGAAGTAAGATTCCAAATTTTTGTTTTTTCATTATAAGTCAATCTCCTTCCGTTTAGTGATAGATGTTTGAATCAAGCTGATGACTACTAAGATGAAGAATAAAATAACAGCACGCGCTTGACCTTGAGCCATTAAGTTATCTCCTGATGCAGTGTTATAAATGTTCATTGTAATGAACTCTGTACTTTGAATCGCTTTATCATGCCATAGTAGTGAAGGTCCACCACCTGTTAATGAGAAGTTCACATCGAAAATCTTGAATGAGTTTGTAATTGTCAAGAAGAGCGATACAGTGAACGCTGGCATTACCATTGGAATGATAATGTGACGAAGACGTTGCCATGCATTTGCGCCGTCAAGTGAAGCAGATTCTACAAGACTTGAAGGTACGTTTTGTAATGCAGCAAAATAAATCATCATGATGTAACCTGCATATTGCCATGTGTTTGTGATAATTAAAGCAGCGATTGCTAATTTCACATCCCCAAGGAATAGGTTATTGATTAAGAATTCACTTCCGATCATTTGACCTAAAGCAGGGAATACTGAGTTATAAATGAATTGCCAAATGTAACCTAGTACAAGACCCCCGATTAAGTTTGGAATGAAGAATCCAGCACGGAAGATATCTTTAAGCTTAATTTTACTTGATACAAGTAGGGCTAAGCCGAATGATACAACGTTAACCACGATTACGTTAAATAACGCGAAGATAACAGTGATCATTAAAGAGTATTGGAAACGTGTGTCCGATAGACTGTCTGTGAAGTTTTTAAGTCCCACAAATTGTAAGTTTGTTTGTGTAACGCTCTTCCAGTCAGTTAGTGAGTAGTAGAACCCTAAGAAGAAAGGCACGATAATAACTAGTGCAAAGATGATAAATGCAGGTAACACTAAGCGGTAAAAATTGCGTTTTGCACGAGCTTCTCTGCTTAAGGCTTTCTTATTCTTAGACATATAAGAGTTCCTCCTTTATTAAAATTAAGCGGTGAGGGTAGTCATCGCTTTGGTTCTATTGTAGCACATAACCCACAGTCACTCAAAGTGGCTGTGGGCCCATGCAAACAATATTATTGATTATTTTTTAAGTAAGCTAGGCACTTCTTTGATTTGATTGATAATCAATTCTTGGAATTTAGCTTTATCGATTTGACCTTGAGCATATTGTCCATAGATTGGTCCTAATTTGTTCATTAAGAAGTTATCAGGCATGAAGTATGGGTTATCAAATGAGTAAACAGGTTTTTTCGCGCTAATCCATTCAGCTAAGAAACGAGATAATGGAGCTGATGGTTTCTCAGTTGTGTTAGAGAATGGAGAAATCATGTTTGCTTTGTTTACGATGTAGTCTTGACCTTCTTTAGTATCAGCTAAGTCGTTGAAGAATTTGTTGATGTATTCTAAAGCTTTAGTGTCTTTGTTAACTACGTAGTAAGATGGAGCACCGATGAATAATCCGTCAGCGTTTTTATCTTTACCAAGAGTTTGATAAGGAATGAATCCCATTTCGAAGTTAGCATTTAATTGTTTTAGGTTAGGGTCTTTCCAGTTACCTTGGTGTAGGAAAGCAGCTTTACCTGAAGCGAACGCTGAGTCCATGTCTTCTTGAGTACCAACTGTTAAGAGTTTTTTCTCTGTGTGATTGAATAATAATTCAACCCAGTTAGCGTAGTTTTCTAAACGAGTTTTGTCGATTTCGCCTTTAACAACTTGGTCAGTTACTGAACGGTCACCGTTTGGAAGACCAGAACTTAAGTAAGCACCGAAGTCGTGGATACCCATGATCCAAGTTTCGCCTTCTTTAGTTGCAGTTGCTACAACTGTAGATAAACCTAACTCAGATTTTTTGCTTTCTAATGTATCCATTGCTTTTTGAACAGCTTCAAATGAAGTTAGAGTAGATGGGTCGATACCCGCTTTAGTTAAGATTTCTTTGTTGTAAGCTAAGCCGTATCCTTCTACAGATACAGGGAATCCGTATACGTCGTTACCTTGTTTGAATTCAAACTCAGTTTTGTCAATCCAGTCACCTTTTAATGGTTGTAGATTGTCTTTCCACAAGTCGTAACCAGCTTGACCTTCGATTACGAATACGTCAGGAGCTGTACCAGCTGTGAATTCTGTTTTTAATTGGTCAGAGATTTTACATGAACCAGAACATGTTTTAATGTTAACAGTTACTCCGTTCTTTTCTCCCCATTCTTTAGCGTAAGCTGTTAAAGCTTCTTGAATTTCACTCTTGTTACTATATAAAGTGAATTCTTTTTTGCTCTCAGAGCTTCCTCCGTTAGAAGAATCTTGTTTTGCTCCACATCCAGCTAATGCTAAACCAGCTAAACCAAGAGCTAATGATTTTGTAAACCATTTGTTTGCCATAATATTTTTCCTCCTTAAGTTTCGTTATAGATTACGCAAACGATTTCTTAACTGTTCATAGTATACCGCTTTCAAAAAACGTTTGCAAGTATTTTTATCAAAAAATTTTTAAATTTTAAAAAATGTGGATTTATAGCGGTTTTCTTAAGGTGATAATGTTTGATTAGGGCTAAAATTTCCAGTAATATCAAGATATATCAAATAAGTATAAAAAAATTAAAAATTATTACTTGAGTTATTAAACAAAATAATCTAATATTAAAGCAAACGGTTGCGCAATATTTGCGCTTCCATTAATAAGTAGAAGTATTTATATAGAAAAGAGGGATTCATTGATGAGCAAAAGAGAATCAGGTGTGTTAATGCATATCTCATCATTACCAGGTAACTATGGTATTGGTTCTTTCGGAAAATCAGCATATGACTTTGTAGATTTTCTTGTTCGCACAAAACAAACCTATTGGCAAATTCTTCCATTAGGAACTACAAGTTATGGAGATTCTCCATATCAATCATTTTCTGCGTTTGCAGGAAACACGAACTTTATCGATTTCGACATTTTAATAGAAGAAGGACTTCTAACGAAAGAAGATGTCGCAACTAATTGGGGCGAAGATGATACAACGGTTGACTACGCATTACTATATGAAAAACGTCGACCAATTTTAGAAAAAGCCGTTGCTGCATTTTTAGCAAAAGGCAAAACTCCTGGATACGAAAAATTCGTTGCGGACAAAGCAGAGTGGTTAGAACCATTTGCAGAATATATGGCCATTAAAGAATCCTTTGATATGAAACCATGGACAGCATGGAGCGACGAAGCGATTAAACGCCGTCAACCAGAAGCGTTAGCGCAGTACCGCGAGCGTCTTGCACAAAAGTTAGAATATCATCGTGTGACACAATTCTTATTTGACGAACAATGGCATGCTCTTAAAAAATATGCAAATGACAACTTCATTCAAATTATTGGAGATATGCCAATTTATGTAGCAGCTGACAGCGTTGAAATGTGGGCAACACCACATTACTTCAAAACAGATTCTGAAGGGAATCCACTTTGTGTAGCTGGATGTCCTGCGGATGATTTTTCTCCGCTAGGTCAATTATGGGGGAACCCGATTTATAATTGGGAAGCAATGAAAGAAGATGGATACACTTGGTGGAGCAAACGACTACAAGCAAGTTTTGAATTATTTGATGTAGTACGTATTGACCACTTCAGAGGTTTCTCAGCTTATTGGGAAATTCCAGCATCAGCAGAAAACGCAACAATCGGGAAATGGGTTAAAGGTCCAGGGTATGATTTATTTAAAGCGGTGAAAGAGCAACTAGGAGAATTGCCTATTATCGCAGAAGACTTAGGTTTCATGGATGAAGATGTGATCAATCTCCGTGAAGCTACTGGATTCCCAGGAATGAAAATCTTGGAATTCGGATTTACGGGTGAGGATCCTAAGAGTGGAGATTTACCTCATCATTATCCAGTCAATGCAGTTGCCTATACAGGAACGCATGATAATGATACAGTATTAGGGTGGTATAAATCGGCAACAGAAGAAACAAGAGAATTCTGTAACCGTTACTTAAACCGCCGTGACGAAGAACCAATTAGCTTTGCACTGTTACGCGGGTTATATGGTTCTGTCAGTCGCATGACAGTTGCAACTATGCAAGATTTACTACAATTAGATGAAACAGCTCGTATGAACATTCCAAGTACACTAGGTGGGAACTGGGTATGGAGAATGACAAAAGAGCAGTTAACAGAATCAGTAGAAGAATTCTTACTTGGAATTACTGAATTGTATGATCGTGCAAATCCACAACACAACGAAGACGTTGAAGAGGAGTTAATCGGGGAAGAAAAATAACCTCGTGCCAGCCAAAAAGGAGAGAACAATGAAAGATTTTAAACAATATATAGAAGGAAACTTAGGCAAGTCATTAAAAGACTGTTCAAAAGAAGAAGTGTACTTAGCCTTGTTACAATTTACAAAAGAAAAGAGTGCAGCCTTACCACAAAACAATGGTAAGAAAAAAGTGTATTACATTTCTGCAGAGTTCTTAATCGGTAAATTATTATCAAACAACTTAATTAACTTGGGTCTTTACGATGAAGTAAAAGAGGTGTTAGCAAAAGAAGGACATTCTTTAGCTGAAATCGAAGAAATCGAATTAGAACCGTCTTTAGGAAATGGTGGTCTAGGTCGTCTAGCCGCATGTTTCCTTGATTCTATCGCAACTCTTGGGTTAACAGGAGACGGAGTTGGTTTGAACTACCACTATGGTTTATTCGAACAAAAATTCAAAGATAACCAACAAGATGCAGTGCCAAACGTTTGGTTAACACCTGAAAGCTGGTTAGTTCCAACAGAAACTTCTTATAAAGTACCATTTGGGGACTTTACATTGACTTCAAAAATGTTTGATATCGATGTATTAGGCTATGAACAATCAACTAAAAATAAATTACACTTATTCGATGTAGAATCAATCGACGAGTCTTTAGTATCAAGTGATTCAATCGCGTTTGATAAAACACAAATCGCTAAAAACTTAACATTATTCTTATATCCAGATGATAGTGATGAGCAAGGTGAATTATTACGTATTTACCAACAATACTTCATGGTAAGTAATGGAGCTCAATTATTAATCGACGAAGCACTTGCTAAAGGAAGTAACTTACACGACTTAGCAGAGTACGCAACAGTTCAAATTAACGATACGCACCCATCAATGGTGATTCCTGAATTAATTCGTTTACTTGGGGAACGTGGAATTAAATTCGATGAAGCAGTAGAAATCGTATCTGCAATGACAGCTTATACAAACCACACAATCTTATCAGAAGCGCTAGAAAAATGGCCTCTAGCTTACTTAGAAAAAGTAGTTCCACATTTAGTGCCAATTATTAAAGAGTTAGATGCTCGCGTAAAAGCAAAATATGAAGATCCATCAGTAGCCATCATTGACGAACATGGCCGTGTTCACATGGCTCATATGGATATTCACTACGGATATAGCGTAAACGGTGTTGCGGCACTGCATACGGATATCTTAAAAGAAAGTGAATTGAAGAATTTCTATGAAATTTATCCAGAGAAATTCAATAACAAAACAAACGGGATTACTTTCCGTCGTTGGTTAATGCATGCGAACCCAGAATTAGCTAAATTATTAGATGAAACAATCGGTGCAGAATGGCGCAAGGATGCTTCTAAATTAGAAGCGTTAAAAGCTTTCCGTCATGATGCGATTGTTCGCGAAAAATTAGACAAGATTAAAATTGATAACAAAAAACGTTTAAGTGTTTATCTACAAGAAAAACAAGGAATCACAGTGAATGAAAATTCTATTTTTGATATCCAAATCAAACGTATGCACGAATATAAACGTCAACAAATGAACGCTTTATATGTGATTCATAAATATTTAGATATCAAGAGCGGAAACATTCCAGCTAGACCAATTACAATTATCTTCGGTGGGAAAGCTGCTCCTGCGTATGTCATTGCACAAGACGTGATTCATTTAATTCTTTCATTATCTGAATTAATCGCCAATGACCCAGAAGTAAGTCCATACTTACAAGTGGTGATGATTGAAAACTACAATGTAACAGCGGCAACACACTTAATTCCAGCATGTAATATTTCTGAACAAATTTCACTTGCTTCAAAAGAAGCCAGCGGAACAGGAAATATGAAATTCATGTTGAATGGTGCCTTAACTCTTGGAACAGAAGACGGTGCGAACGTGGAAATCCATGAATTAGTTGGTGACGACAATATCTATATCTTCGGTGAGAAGAGTGACGAAGTAATCGCTCACTATGAAAAAGGCGACTACAATGCTAGTGAATTTGCACAAAGAGATGCTATTCGTCCGTTAGTAGAATTCGTGAAGAGCGACGCTTTACTTGCAGTAGGAAATAAAGAGCGTCTAGAACGTCTATATCACGAGTTAACGACAAAAGACTGGTTCATGACGTTACTTGACTTAGAAGATTACATTGAAACAAAAGAACGTATGTATCGCGATTTCGAAGACAGAGATGAATGGAATGCTAAAGTAGTGACAAACATTGCAATGGCTGGTTTCTTCTCAAGTGACCGTACAATCGAAGACTACAACCGTGATATTTGGAAATTAAACTAAATCGATTGAATGAAGGGATACGGTGAATTCCATGCAAATTAAAAACGAAGCAATGCTGATCACATACTCAGACAGCATGGGAAGCAATATGAAGGACTTAAAAGGAGTTCTTGATAAACATTTTAAAGGCGCGATTAGTGGGGTGCATTTGCTCCCATTCTTCCCGTCTACAGGGGACAGAGGATTTGCTCCAAGCGACTACACTCGTGTAGATCCAACACTTGGAACTTGGGAAGATGTGGATGCTCTGGGGGAACAATATTATTTAATGTTTGACTTCATGATTAACCATATTTCTCGTGAGTCTAAGTTCTTCCAAGATTTTGTAAAAAATCACGAAAACTCACCTTACAAAGATATGTTTATTCGTATTCATGAGTTTTTCCCGCCAGGACGTCCAACTCAAGAAGATATCGACTTAATCTATAAACGTAAAGATAAAGCGCCATTCCAAACAGTTCATTTTGCGGATGGAACAACAGAAGAAGTATGGAACACATTCGGGGAAGAGCAAATCGACCTTGATGTTCGTAAAGAAGTTGTGAAAGAGTTTATTCGTGAAACGATTAAAGATATGGCAAGCCACGGCTGCTCATTAATTCGTTTAGATGCCTTTGCGTATGCGATTAAAAAACTCGATACAAACGACTTCTTCGTAGAACCAGATATTTGGGATTTATTAAATGAAGTACGTGATGAAGCAGCGAAGTATCAAGTAGAATTGCTTCCTGAAATTCATGAGCATTATTCAATTCAAATGAAAATTGCGGATCATGATTACTTCGTATATGACTTTGCATTGCCAATGGTTGTTTTATATTCACTCTATTCTGGTAAATCAAATCGTTTAGCAAACTGGCTTTCAATGAGTCCAATGAAACAATTTACAACATTAGATACTCATGATGGTATCGGGGTTGTAGATGCTAGAGACTTATTAACCGATGAAGAGTTAGATTATACTTCAAACAAATTATACGATGTAGGTGCTAACGTAAAACGTATTTACTCAAGTGAAAAATACAATAACTTAGATATTTATCAAATCAACAGCACATACTACAGTGCCTTAGGAAATGATGATGCAAGTTACTTATTATCACGTGTATTACAATGCTTTGCACCTGGTATTCCACAAATTTACTACGTTGGGTTACTTGCTGGTGAAAATGACATCGAGTTATTAGAATCTTCAAAAGAAGGTCGTAACATCAACCGTCACTACTACACAGTAGAAGAAATCGACCGTGAAGTAGAACGTCCAGTCGTAAAACAATTGATTAACTTATTACGCTTCAGAAATACATCAAAAGCGTTTGATTTAGAAGGTTCTTTTGAAGTAGAAACTCCAACTGAGAACACAATCGTAATCACACGTAAAGATGCTTCTAATAGTGTCTGTGCACGTCTTGAAGCAAACTTAGAAACAAAAGAGTTCACAATCACAGAACAAGGGAATGTAGTCACTCTTTAATTTCTAAATTCGTAAATAACAATACAAAGATGAGTGAGTTGATTCTCTATAAAAAAGAGAACCACTTACTCGTTTTTGTTTACAAAAAAATAGTACTTAAAGTACAGATATGGTAAAATGACTCTGTATGACAAACTTTGTATCTTCTAGAGTCATCTTACTTTAGAAATAAAAGCGCTCGAGTGCATCGAACGTTTTCATTTCTAAAAGTAGGTCTGGAAGATACGCAAATAAGAGAAAAGGAGATTAGTTATGTCAGAAAAGAAAGTTTTTAGCTACAACTGGGGCGGACGTCAATTAACAGTTGAAATCGGCCAATTAGCAAAACAAGCCAATGGTGCTGTATTAGTACGCTACGGTGATACTGTCGTATTAACAGCGGCTGTTGGTACAAAACAAGCAAAAGATACAGATTTCTTCCCGTTAACAGTCAACTACGAAGAAAAAATGTACGCAGCAGGTAAAATCCCTGGAGGCTTCATCAAACGTGAAGGTCGTCCAAGTGAACATGCTACTCTTACAGCGCGTTTGATTGACCGTCCAATCCGTCCAATGTTTGCGGAAGGTTTCCGTAACGAAGTACAAATCACAAATACGGTAATGTCAGTAGATCCTAACTGCCCACCAGAAATGGCAGCGATGTTTGGTTCTTCATTAGCATTATGTATTTCAGATATTCCATTTGATGGACCAATCGCTGGGGTAGACGTAGGTCGTGTGAACGGTGAATACGTGATTAACCCAACAACTGAACAAAAAGAAAACTCAGATATCGAATTATCTGTAGCCGGTACTGCAACTGCCATCAACATGGTAGAAAGTTCAGCAAAAGAAGTGAACGAAGAAGATATGCTTGGTGCATTATTATTCGGTCACGAAGAAATTAAAAAATTAGTAGCTTTCCAAGAAGAAATCGTTCGCGAAGTTGGTAAAGAAAAAATGGAAGTAACTTTACTTTCATTTGATGCGGATATCGAAGCACAAGTAAAAGATTTATTCAGCCAAGCAATGATTCACGCGATTCAAACAGAAGAAAAATTAGCCCGTGAAGCAAATATCGAAAAAGTGAAAGAAACAGCGATCGAGCACTTCGAAGCAGTCTTAGAAGATAACGACGAAAAAGCAGGCCTTCTAAAACAAGTTTCTCAATTAGTAGATAACTTAGAAAAAGACGAAGTACGTCGTTTAATCACTGAAGAAAAAGTACGTCCTGATGGTCGTAAGATTGACGAAATTCGTCCATTATCTTCAGAAATCGACTTATTACCACGTGTTCACGGTTCAGGTTTATTCACTCGTGGACAAACGCAAGCATTAACTTCAGCAACACTTGCACCTCTTGGAGAATATCAAGTCATTGATGGTTTAGGAATCGAAGAAGGAAAACGATTCATTCACCACTACAACTTCCCACAATTCTCTGTAGGTTCAGTAGGTCGTGCTGGTAGCCCAGGTCGTCGTGAAATTGGCCACGGTGCGCTAGGGGAACGTGCATTGAAACAAGTCATTCCAAGTCCAGAAGACTTCCCTTACACAATCCGTCTTGTATCAGAAGTATTAGAATCAAACGGTTCTTCTTCTCAAGCAAGTATTTGTGCGGGAACATTAGCATTGATGGCTGCTGGTGTGCCAATTAAAGCACCTGTAGCAGGTATCGCGATGGGTCTTATTTCTGACGGTACAAACTACACAGTCTTAACTGATATTCAAGGGTTAGAAGACCACTTAGGAGACATGGACTTTAAAGTAGCAGGTACAAAAGACGGAATTACAGCTCTTCAAATGGATATTAAGATTCAAGGGATTACAGAACAAATCTTACGCGAAGCTCTAACTCAAGCGAAGAAAGCACGTTTTGAAATCCTTGAAGAATTAACTTCAACAATTGCTGAACCTCGTAAAGAGTTAAGCCCATATGCACCTAAGATTGAAATGATTTCTATCCACCCTGATAAGATTAAAGTGGTTATCGGACGTGGTGGTGAAACAATCAACGCTATCATCGACGAAACAGGCGTTAAAATCGATATCGACCAAGAAGGTCACGTATCTATCGCTTCTACAGATGCTGCTATGATTCAACGTGCAAAAGAAATCATCGAAGATTTAACACGTGAAATCGAAGTAGGTCAAGTGTACGAAGGAACTGTACGCCGTATCGAAAAATTCGGTGCATTCGTAGAAATCGCTAAAGGAAAAGATGGATTAGTTCATATTTCTGAATTAGCGCACGAACGCGTTGGTAAAGTAGAAGATGTACTTGCTCTAGGCGACAAAGTGACTGTTAAAGTTATCGAAATCGACGGACAAGGACGTATCAACTTATCACGTAAAGCATTATTACCAAAAGAAGATAAAGAATAATGTTTCTTTTCTAGCCTCTGCATTTTGCAGGGGCTTTTTTGTTTCTTCAAAAAGTACAGCAATAGAGCACTTCAAGGATTCTTTGATATTCGCAAAAAAACGACAAATATGGTATTCTTATAGAGTATATAGGGTGGTGGATTCTGCCCAAAGGAATCAATTTAAATAATAGAAAATGAGAGGTAAACCATGAGTTCAATTAAAATCATCGCACTTGGTGGTGTGAGAGAAAACGGTAAGAGTTTATATGCCGTTGAAGTGGAAGAAGAGATCTTCGTCTTAGATTGCGGTCTTGTCTATCCTGAAGACGAACTATTAGGGATTGATGTTGTCATTCCTGATTTCACATACTTAGAAGAAAATAGAGACCGTATTGCAGGGGTGTTCTTAACGCACGGTCATGCCGACGCGGTAGGCGCATTGCCATATTTCTTACAAAATATCGATGCTCCTGTATTTGGTTCTAAATTAACCATTGCATTAGCGAAATACTATGTTGAATCTTCAAATGTTGTTAAAGGATTTAATGACTATCATGAAGTGACAGAAAATACAGAGATTGATTTCCCAAGTGCAACCGTTAAATTCTTCAAAACAACACATACGATTCCAGATTCATTAGCGATTGTCATTAAGACAAGTGAAGGAAATATCGTGTATACTGGGGACTTTAAGTTTGACCAAAGTGCTGCAGTGGAATATCAAACAAACTTTGGACGTATCGCAGACGTCGGTGAAGACTATGTATTAGCGCTTCTAAGTGATTCAAGCGATGCAGAGAGCACTGTAGAAAACGTCAGCGACCGTAAAGTAGCTGAAACGATGTTGGATACATTCTTAAATGCAGAAGGCCGTATTATCGTTGCCTGCGTTGCAAGTAATATTTTACGTATTCAACAAGTCATTAATGCAGCCTATGAGTCAGGACGTAAAATCTTCCTAACAGGATCTGAACTAGAAGAAATCGTCAATATCGCATTAAGCTTAAATAAACTAACTGTTCCTGATAAAGACTTAATCGTCAGCTTCAACCAAATGAAGAAATTAGAAGATCACGAATTAGTCATCTTAGAAACAGGAAATGCGGGAGAACCAATTAAAGCGTTGCAAAAAATGGCGCTTGGACGTCACCGTCAAGTGAACTTACACGAAGGCGACTTAGTCTATATCGCGACAACTCCATCTGTGGCGATGGAAACACAAATCGCACGTACGAAAGACTTAATTTACCGTGCCGATGCGGAAGTGTTCGAAATGGCCAACAGCAAGAAATCAAGTGGACACGCAACTCCAAACGACTTGAAATTAATGCTGAACTTATTACAACCGACATTCTTTATTCCAGTTCAAGGCGAATATCGTAGCCTCTTAGCGCATGCGGAACTAGCTAATGAATTAGGAATCCCATATAAAAACATCTTCATTCCTGGTAAAGGGGATGTCGTGGAAATCGAGAATGGCCGTATGCATGCATCTGGTCAAGTTCCTGCAGGAAATGTCCTAGTCGATGGAATTGGTGTAGGAGATATCGGAAATATCGTTCTAAAAGACCGTAAGATTCTGTCAGAAGATGGTGTATTCGTAGCTGTTGTGACCATTTCAAGACGTCTAGGAAAAATCCTTAGCGGTCCACAAATCATTTCACGCGGATTTGTGTATATGAAGACGAGTGAAGAACTCTTAACAGAAGCGCAAAAGATTGTGACGGATGTTGTCGAAGAAAACTTAGCCAGCGATGATTTCGAATGGCCACGCCTCAAACAAGAAGTTAGAGACGCATTAAGTCGTTACTTATTCGATAAAACAAAACGTCGCCCAGTCATCCTCCCGATGATTATGGAAGCTTCGAACTATAAGAAATAATTGTATTTAAGGAGATTAGAATGAATTCAAAAGCAGTTAAAATCTTACTTGAAGTACTTGGAGCCGTTGTGGTTTCAGTAGTCTTATCTTTCATTCCACAAGAAGCATTACCGTTTGTTGTGGACTTAGCGATTATCCCGTTAATCTTTGTGGCATTACGTCGCGGTTTAGTATGGGGATGTATTGCAAGCACCTTATTTGGTGTCATCCACATGTTCATTCATCCAAGTGGAGCAGGATACTTTATGGTTCCGTTCCACGATTCTGTAATGGCATACGGATTCGTGGGTGTTGCAGGATTCTTTGCACGTAACACGGTTCGTACAGCCTTCAACGCGCGTACGTCTTCAACAACATTAAACGTTGTGACAGCAAGCTTGATTGCAACATTTGTGAGCTATGGTATGCATGCGATTGGTACAGCGATTGGTGCACCATCGTTATTCTCAGCTGATAAAGTAGCCTTAGCACAAGGTTTCTTCGGCTTTGGCATGAGCTTTGTTGTGACATTAGTAGTGACACTTGTACTTTTAGTAACACCAATTTACGTGAAACGTTCGCTATATATTCCAAAAGGAACACGTTTCTTATCACGTCGCGAACAATCACATTTATTAAACGATTAATAGTAAAAAAGAGAAAGACCCTGATTCGTCGCGGTCTTTTTTCTTTCAATTTTGAGAGGAGAGCCAATGACATTTATTAGTTCGATTCTATATATCATTATTTTACTCAATACGTTTGCAGCGATTGTCACAGTGTTTCGCGAACCACGTGAAATTGCTGCTACATGGGGATGGCTCATCGTCCTTGTGATGCTGCCAGTGATTGGATTTATCATCTACTTCTTCTTTGGTAGACGTATCCGTAAAAAACGCATCTTTAATTTACGTGCCCAAGAAACAGTCGGTTTGCAAGAATTAGTTGAGCAACAACAACGTGACTTGGCTTATACGAAGGAAAAAATCGGACCAGCGAAATTCCGCTTTAAGAACCCTTACCAAGAAGACTTAGCTTCCTTCTTTCTGGAAGCCGATGATGCGATTATTACGGAAAATAATGATGTGGAGATGTTTGTAGACGGAGAAGAGAAGTTTAACCGTTTAAAAGAAGATATTAGAAACGCCAAACATCATATTCACATGCTGTATTACATTTTTAATCAGGACGAAATTGGCGAAGAAATCATGCAACTCTTGATTGATAAAGCCCAACAAGGTGTTGAAGTTCTTGTGATTTATGATGCCTTAGGATCACGTAAGACACGCAATGCTTTTTGGAAAAGATTGCATGAGGTAGGTGGTCAATCTGTGGCCTTCTTTGGATACACACTCGGATTTATCAACTGGCGTATCAACTACCGTAACCACCGTAAGATTGTCGTGATTGATGGCAAAATCGGCTATATTGGCGGTTTTAATGTTGGGGACGAATATTTAGGTAAAGGCCCGCTTGGCGCTTGGAGAGATACACATCTGCGCATCGTTGGAGATGCCGTATACTCAATGCAATCACGTTTCTTCGTCGATTGGAATGCCGCTGTTAAAGAAGAACAAAGAAGAGAATTTATTCCTGAGTATTTTCCGTTAACGAAAGCAAAGGGCGATAATACCATTCAGATTGTTTCGACAGGTCCCGATAGCGATGTTCAGAAAATCAAGTTTGGCCTTGTTAAGATGATCTTAATGGCGAAAAAGTCAGTGTGGATTCAAACGCCATACTTTATCCCGGATGAGGCCGTTCAAGAGGCTTTAAGCATTGCTGCGATGTCTGGTGTGGACGTGCGTGTGATGATTCCATGTAAGCCGGACCATCCAGTCGTCTACCGTGCGACAGAGTACTATTCAAGCCAACTATTGAATTCAGGAGTGAAAATTTACGTGTATCAAAACGGATTCCTTCATGCAAAAACGATGGTCGTAGATGGTGAAATGGCAACCGTTGGGACATCAAATTTCGATATGAGAAGTTTCCGCTTAAACTTCGAAGTCAATGCCTTCGTGTATAACGAACAGTTTGCTAAACAAGTCGAGGAAGACTTCATGAATGACTTGAAGAACTGTACCATCGCCAACGAAAAATACTTCGAAAAACAAGACCGCTGGAAGAGATTTAAACAGAAATTTTCTAGGTTGTTTGCACCAATCTTATAGGATAAGAGGGCGAACGCTCAGGGCCGAATCATTGGACCAGAATAACGCAAGGGACTGCATGCGGTCGTGCGGCTATTCTGGGAAATGGACGTCGGACCTGTGAGCCCGAGTTCAACTACATAGGATGTGGCAATCGCACTCCGATACGTTAAACCCATAAATCCCTACAAAAAATGCACTCACAATAGTATTTGTGAGTGCATTTTTTTATTGTCTTAATCGAAAAAGTCCAAATATGGACATGTCCATATTTGGACTTTTTGGGCTTGATTCAAATTTCTAATGAAAAGAGAAAATTATCATATATGATAATTACCATATATGATAATTGCAGGATTAATCTAATTCCATGCAAGCAACGATTTGATCCACATTCAAGATATGAGTGATGTTAGATCCTTCTTCTAAAAATACAAAGTGGTTATTCATTTGGATAGGACTCTTAATCATACCGTTCTTCGTGAAAGTTACTAAATTCCCAGCGTTATCATATTTCTCGAAGTGGAGTACGATTGGTTTCTTGAAGTAGAAGCTGTGGTGAATTTGTTCAACCACGTCAATAAGTGGCATGACAGTTGGTTTAAAGAACACATCTCTTTCTTCATATTCTTCTTGAGAGACTTGTAGTTTATTAATGAATGGTTTGATAAATGATGTAAATGTTGATTTGCGTTGTTCCATTTTCGATACCTCCGAACATTTGTTTGCATATTTATTATACGAACAAATGTTCTAAAATGCAATAGAAAAGAAAAAGTTTTTCAAAAAATGAGGTGTTTCTTCCTATTTATAAAGTTTGAGTTTGCCCGAGATTATGGGGAATTAACGTTTGAATGATAGCAAAATAAAGTTTATAATAGTAAAGAAAGCATTTTACTATTCGTGAAAACGAATGGATTGGAGGTGTCACATGAGTCAAGAGATTCTAAATTCTGTTTTGGCCATTGAATCTGAAGCAAAGGCGTTGAAGGAAAAGTTCGATGAACAATTATCCCAAACACATGAAGCGACAGATCAACGAGTGAACGAAGCAAAATCGAATATGGAACATTCGTTAGAAGTCTACAAAGCTGAGTTGAAAGAAAAAAATCAACAAAAGAGAGCGGAGTTCGAAGCGAAAGTGAAAGAAGATGAATTAGCGGAGATTGCTACACTAACAGAACGTTTCAATCATCTGAAGCAGGATTTAGTTCAGGATACTGTGAAGGAGGTGTTGAAGAGATATGGCGATAGCTAAAATGAGTAAGGTTATGTTGATTGCTCCAACTGACAAGCAAAATGACCTATTAGATGCCATTCAAGAATTACAATCTTTAGAAGTAACCTCATTAGAACAGGCGAAAGAACTATTTACTGAAAATTCCATCGCTTTACATGAAGCCAATGCGGAGGGAATGAACGCTCTTCAACAAAAATTTGAAGGGATTCATGCGGCAATTACTTTTGTAGAAAAAAACCAAAAGCAACCGTCATTGATTCAGAAGTTAAAAACTCCAAAAGAGCAATTTACACTTTCTGAATTACAACAAGAAGTGCAAAAATGGGACGCTGATGCATTGGTGAAACATGTTGAAAGCATTCGTAACACGCTTCGTAAAAAGGATGACGAATTAAAAGAACTTCGTGAGAAAGAAGCACTACTTCGTAAGTGGAGTGCACTTGATTTCTATCCGAAAGATATTTTTAAACATCCATATACGAAAACGAAGATGGGGACGATTCCTCAAGCAACAGATAATGCTTACTTAGAAGGCTTAAAACAGAGTGAATTAATCTCGGTTCACGAAGTGTATCACACACGTGAAGAAATCGGCTTATTGGTGACTTATCCAAGAAAAGCACAACAAGCTGCTAAAGAAGAGTTAGCAAGAGCACACTTTAGTATCGTATGGTACGCGTTTGAAGAAGCTCCTTCAATTGAATTGGAGAAAAATCTAAAAGCGCAACAAGCAGTAGTTGAAGCTAAAAAGAAAGTATTAGAAGACTTACAAGAAGAAAAAGACCTTCTTCGCCAGCTACAACTTTCTTCTGAAGTAACCTACAATGAATTACAAAAAGAACAAGCCAAAAATGAATTGGTAAATGGTCAACATGTATTCGTACTTCAAGGATGGATGACTCAAAAAGCAGCAGATGCTGTTGAGGGTCAACTGAAAGAAAAATTAGGAGAAGGCGAATATGTCTTCTTACCACTAGAGATTGCTGAAGAGGAATACGAAGAAGTGCCAACGGTTTTAGAAAACAATGCCTTCTTACAACCATTCGAAACTCTAACAGAAATGTATGGATTGCCAAAATACGGAGAATTAGATCCAACACCATTTACTGCACCATTCTATCTCGTCTTCTTCGGGATGATGGCAGCAGACTTAGGGTATGGCGCACTTCTCTGGTTGGGAACTTTCATCATGTTGAAGTTCTTCCATTTTGATAAAGGAATGACTCGTAACTTGAAGTTCTTCCACTTACTCAGCTACCCAGTCATGATCTGGGGGATTGTATTTGGATCAGCATTCGGTGCGGATTTACCATTCCAGCCACTATCATTATCTAAAGACCTCATTACGATTATGATCTTATCGATTATCTTCGGGGTTATTCAAATTATGGTCGGCTTATCACTAGGGGCTTACTCAAATCTGAAGAAAAAAGCATATACCGATGCCTATACAAGTCATCTTGGATGGTTAGCGATTATTACGGGAATCATTCTTTATGTCTTAGGAGGAATGGTGCTCAATATTTCTTGGATTGCGACAATCGGTTCATCGATTGCGATTATTGCAGCCGTTGCGATTGTAGTCGTAACTGTCTTAACAAGTGAGAACAAGTGGGGCGGTTTGGCAAGCGGTCTATATAACTTGTACGGGATTAGTGGATACGTAGCAGACGTCGTAAGTTATACGCGTTTAATGGCGTTAGCTGTATCAGGGGGAAGTATCGCGAGCGCGTTCAATATGTTGGTTGGATTCCTTCCACCAATTGCACGCTTTACAGCAGGGATCTTCTTAATCGTAGCATTACAAGGGTTGAATATTTTCCTTTCATTCCTTGGAGCTTATGTTCACGGCTTACGTCTTCAGTTCGTTGAATTCTTTGGTAAATTCTACGACGGCGGCGGGCACGCATTAAAACCGTTCAAAACATATGAAAAATACGTTGATATTAAACAACAGAAATCAGAATAAATGGAGGAAATATAATTATGACAAACTGGTTAACATTTTTCGCTGAAAATGGTGGAGGGCAAATCTTTGCTGCTCTAGGGATGGCAATTGCCATTATCTTCTCAGGGATTGGATCATCAAAAGGGGTAGGGATTGCCGGTGAGGCAGCTGCTGCCTTAATTAAAGAACAACCTGAAAAATTCGTTCAAGCATTAATCTTACAACTATTACCTGGTACACAAGGGATCTACGGATTCATCGTTGCCTTCTTCATCATGATTAACATGTCAGCTTCAATGACTTTAGCAGCTGGTTTATACTTATTCATGGCAGCTTTACCAATCGCATTCACTGGTTTATTCTCAGGAATTGCTCAAGGTAAAGTAGCAGCAGCAGGGGTACAAATCTTAGCGAAAAAACCTGAAGAATCTACTAAAGGGATTATCTTTGCCGCAATGGTTGAAACTTACGCAATCTTAGGATTACTTGCTTCTATCTTAATTATCATTAACAAAGGTTAAGAGGAGGGGTATTCTTGAAAGATTTAGAGCAACTAAAACAACTTATTCTAGCGGATTTAGAAAAAGAATCAAAGCAGCGAATTGAGGTTGCTACTAAAGAACAAGAAGAACGCATCAATCAAATGAATGCCCAATATTCGCAACAAGAAATGGCGAAGAAAACGGCATTAAAACAAGAAGCAAAATCACAATACGAAAAAGAGCAACAGACTATTTTGAACGCAAGTAAAAAAGAAGTCTTGCGCGTCAAACGTGAACTTCTTGAGAGTGTATTTGAGGACGTTCTACAAGTAATGTCAACCTGGAGTGGGGAAACATTACGTCTCTTTATCGAGTCAGCTATTCGCAAATTACCAAAACAACAACAAACAACTCTTACTTTTGGAGAACAAACTGTTTCTCGTTTGAGCGATGAAGATAAACTTGCGTTAACTTCGCAATTTGACTTCGTTCACATCGACGCAGCAACTCTTCCAAAGAAAGCAGGATTTGTGTTGAAACAAGAAGGTATCGAATATAACTATTTATTCGAAGCATTAATTGAAGATTTAAAAGAAGAATATTCACCTATCTTAGCTAGAAAAGCATTCATTGGGTAAGGAGGGATGGAATGAATGATTTAGCCTATTCAGGAGTGAATACGACCGTTCGTATTCTTGAACAGCAATTACTGTCCAAGGAACAATTGAATGGGATTCTCGTATCTAAATCCTTACAACAAGCATTAGAAGCCTTGCAAAAGACAAGTTATGAGGTAGATGTACAAGAAGTTCTTGAATCAAGACAGTTCGACCCAGTCCTAGATGCTCATTTGAAGCGCAACTATGATGAGGTGTTAGAACTCATTCCGGATGCATCACTTCTTGATGTATTCTCGATTCGTTACACTTACCATAATTTAAAAGTTCTTCTGAAATCAAAGTTCTCAGGAAAAGACTTAAAACATTTATGTGTACCGTTAGGACGTTATTCCTTCGATACATTAAATCAATTAGTCGAAACTCAAGATTCACTCGATGTACCAGACATCATGATTGAAGGGGTTCGTGAAGCGTATGCCGATTTTGAAAACTTTGGTCGCCTCGAAGCGGCTGATGTGTTCATGGATCGCTACTATTTCAAACATCTTCGACTCATCGATCGTACGATGAATCAAGAGGTCATCCATCAAATCGTGAACATTATGATTGATATGGAAAATATCACGACTTTAATTCGTGCCACAAAGCAAAAACAATCCCGCTCATTCTTAATTGGGGTATTGTCTAGCGAAGGTACTGTAGATAAGACGTTATTAATCGACGAAGTGCTTGAAAAGGGCACAGAGGCGCTTATTGACCTTTATCGTCATGTTCCATACCATGACAAGTTTGTTGCGATTTTAGAACATGAAGAACATCCAGTCTTTGCATTGGAATTATTAAAAGAAGAATTGATTCATCAGATTCTAGAAGAAGCGACTTTTGAACCATTTGGACCGCTGCCAAGTCTTGCGTATA
>CAUUUT010000003.1:0-54872 GCA_963548485.1 uncultured Streptococcus sp. | reverse complement strand
AGGAAAACCATTATTATGGATAAGTAAATTAATTTCAATGCAATAGGAGGGATTTCCGTGGAAGAAAGAATTTTAGAAATTTTAGAAGAAATTTGCGAAGATGAAGTAGTCTACGAAGATAAAGACATCAACTTAAAAGAAGAAGGGTTAATGGATTCGTTAGCATTCGTTGAACTACTTGTTCGCTTAGAAGAGTTTGGTATCGAAGTAGCTCCAACAGAAGTGACTTACGAAGAAATCGATACTCCAAATAAAATTATTAAATACGTTTCAGAACGTGTTTCTTAATTTGAAATCGTAAAAGGCGCTTCCTATCGAATAGGAGGCGCCTTTTTGTATTTAGAATTTAATATTTAATAGTTCGTTTACTTCGGTATACGCGGATTGAATTCGCTCGAGTGTTTCTTTGTCTACGGTATGTTCTAGAGGACCGCCTGGCATATAGTTTTCTGCGAGAAAGACTTGATAGTCGTAAGCAGGACCTCCCATAAAGCTTCGGTCGATTTTGGTCCGTGAAACCCATGTTGGATGAGCTTTAACACTTGTGAGTGTTGTCTTCCCATTTTCTTTTTCGATGGTGATGTCCATAATCACACCACGCTCGGTCCAGATATTTTCCAAAGTTTCAACGCGTTGATTCGAAAGGAGATTTCCCATCGAGTAGATGATGAATTTCTTTTCGCCGTCTTTTGTGATGGTTTCGGTAGGTTCAATCACGTGTGGGTGTCCGCCAAAAATGACATCGGCACCCCATTCGATCATTTGATGATACGTATCTACTTGCCCTTGTGTTGGATGAAGGTGATATTCTTCTCCCATCTGTGGTAATACAATCGTAAAGTCGGCAATCTCTTCAGCGCGTTGGATGAGTTGTTTTACCTTTTGCATATTTAAATCGTATAAGTGGTTATTATATTCCTCGTCGGTGAGAGTAGCTTCGATTCCGTTGAATCCATACGCAAATCCAAGGATGGCTACTTTGATGCCGTTGACTTCTTTGACGAGAATTCCTTCAGACGGGTCTACTTTTACCCCAAAAATATCAAGTCCATTTTTGCGGAAAGCGTTGGCTGTGTATTTCAAACCATCGATGCCTGTATCGAGAATATGATTATGCGCTAAGTCGAGCACATCGTATCCGGCGTCTTTAATGCTTTGAATGACTTCTTCGGGCGCGTTAAAAAGTGGATATCCAGCAAGAGGTTCGTTTGGATTAATGGTCCCCTCGAAATCTCCAATCGCTAAGTCTGCGCTAGATACGAGTGGAGTAATTTGTTCGTAATCATTCTTGAAATCATATTTTGTCCCGTCAAACGCGCTGCCGTAAACAATATCGTGATAGAGCATATCCCCACTTGCGGTGATGCGAGCAACTTGTTTCTTCGTTGGTGGAGACTGAGGGTTATTTGGTGTAGTGGCAGCAGCTTGATTTTGTTCAACTGTTTGAACAGTCTCTATGCTTTCTTGCGCAGAGGGACGTGTAAGGAACCCTGCCGTAATCGTAAATACAGATAAGATACAAATCCCGTAAAACTCCATTCGTTTGATTTTGTCATTCTGTGAATTACCTCTCATAAATCCCCCTCCAAAATCTGTAGTAACTGTATTATACTCCGAATTAATTCCTATTTAAATAGTAATTTTAGAATATGTGAAAAAATAATTTAACCGCAATACCCTCTAGAATTACTCAGATGATAGCTATATAATTTAGTTGAAAGCAGTAGTTGATAGTTTTGTTGTAGAAAATCATTACAGGGAGGGTGTAGGGTAATGGATAAGTCAAATAGGTATCTGATAAGAATCTTCGGTTGTTTTACGGTTTTGATAATTTTATTACTAGTGCGGTTTAAATTCGCTAGTGTGTATGGTGATACGGTAACTTCGATTCAATCTAAGGACGAAATCATTCATCTAGAAGAAGAAATTCTCAATATGTCTCGTGATGGGGACGAACGTATAGAAAGTGTTGACTTTGACCATGCAGTCAAGATGTATTATGACGTTCCGCTGTTTAACGAAGAAAAGAATTTAGATAGTGAAGAGATTGAACGTATCATAACTAATAGTAACTATAAATGGGTGGTTCCAATTAAGAATCCTTCACTAGAAAAAGAGGCGCACCTTTATATTGGAGGCCCGGCAAATTCGTTAGAAATAGAGAACAAAGTGAAACAGGGATATCTAACAAAAGAAGAAGGAGAAAAACTGATTCAGTCACAAGGAAAATGGACAGTTGCGTATGTGACTACTTATGAAAAAGATGCGCATTCAATTGTAAAAATAGCACAAGAAGTGATTACAAAAGAAAACTTAAATGTAGAAAAGATCATTTTTGCCGTTTCTAAAGAGTTACAAGTTCCGGTGGTAGTCGTAAAAGTGGATGGAGTTTATAAAGTATTGTTTCATGAATTTCCTTTAGTAGAAGGAGGTATCTCAAATGTAAAAGGTGAGCTATCTCTAGATAAGTTCTATCCATTTAACGAGGCTAAGGAAGTAGTGCGTGAGTTTGCTAGGGAACGTCATATAGGTTCAGAAAATGGTGATGCAAGGCCGAACGGAGTGATTATTCCATGGAGAGAGTCTGCTATCATGATTATTGGTATAGCGGTTGGTGGCTTTGTACTGTATAAACTGATTCGAAAAAAAGATAGCGCAACCAAAACGTACTAATCCTTAAGAAACTGTAACAAAACAATAAAGGGTGGAAAAAAGCGACAAATTAGGGTATAATAAAAACGTTAAAAATAAATGCTGTAAGCATCAAGGAGGAACTAAAACATGAGTCGTTTAGTAAGCATGACTGAAATGTTACAAAAAGCTAAAGAAGGTAAATACGCTGTTGGTCAATTCAACATCAACAACTTAGAATGGACACAAGCAGTATTAACAGCAGCTCAAGAAGCTAACTCACCAATTATCTTAGGTGTATCTGAAGGCGCTGGTAAATACATGGGTGGACCAAAAGTTGTTTCAGCTATGGTAAATGCATTATTAGATGCAATGAACATCACTGTTCCAGTAGCATTACACTTAGACCACGGTTCTTCAGTAGAAGTATGTAAACAATACATCGACGCTGGATTCAGCTCAGTAATGTTTGACCACTCTCACTTCCCAATCGATGAAAACATCGAATTAACTAAAGAAGTTGTAGAATATGCACATCCAAAAGGAGTTTCAGTTGAAGCTGAAGTAGGTACTGTAGGTGGTACTGAAGATGGCGTAACTGGAGGAATCAACTACGCTGACTTAAACGAATGTGTACGTATGGTTAAAGAAGCTAAAATTGATGCATTAGCAGCAGCTTTAGGTTCAGTTCACGGAACTTACTCAGGCGAACCAGTTTTAGGTTTCGATGAAATGTTAGCAATCTCAGAAGCTACAGGTGCTCCATTAGTATTACACGGTGGATCAGGTATCCCAGAATACCAAATCAAAAAAGCAATTGAACGTGGACATGCTAAAATCAACGTTAACACTGAATTACAACAACAATGGACAGCAGCAGTTCGTGTTAAATTAAATGCAGACGCTGGTGTTTATGACCCACGTAAAATTATCAAACCTGGTTTCGATGCAATCGTTAAGATTACAAAAGAAACAATGGACATCTTCGGTTCAACAGGAAAAGCTTAATAATCACTATTTTGAGGCAGGCGATTTTGTCTGTCTCTTTTTAATTAGACCAATAAATATCCACTGGCTAAGCCGGTGGATATTTATTTGAGCAAAATAATACTATAAAAGAGCAAAATTATCATATGTGATAATTATCATATATGATAATTTTAAGGTGTGGAGGTGGGAGAGATGAAGCGCAAGTTTAAAATCAAAAAAGATATGGTAGATCGGTTAGATGAGTATTCATACGAAGAAAAAGTAAAATATGCAGCCATATTAAAAATACTGCAAGAAGATGGGTTAACAGATGAGATGATTCAAAAATGGGGTCGCTGGTATAAAGGAAAACATGGATTGCTAATAACCCTTTCAAAAAATGTTAAGGAGGAGATGGACGATGGGGACGTACCTAACTTCAAAACTTTGCAAGCTTTCATCAGAATATCCGACGTTTGAGTATGATTTAGAAAAGGAAATGATGATGCAGCGAGTTGCGTTACAAATGACAAAGTTACAAACGGTGACAGGACTTTCTTTAGAAGATTTTGCAAAAGAAGTTGACCTTAAAGCATCAAATCTTTCAAGATTGCAGAGCGGAGACCATAATCCAACTATTCTTACTCTGTTGGATTTAGCTTATCGATGTGGATATGATGTAGAAGTGAAAGTAAAAAAGAAAAAACTGCCTAAGTAGCATTACAAAATTACAATTGTTCACAGAAAAAATCTCTTAGAGCATAGCAATTTAACTCCTAAATTTGTTTTTATAAGTGTAAGACTTATTAGATTATGAATAGAAATGAGGAGGAAAAATTATGACACATCATACATTTGTTGAGAAGAAACTGCATTTACGATTCAAAGGGAGTGACAGAAAAACAAAGAACCTGATTATTTCACGTCCTAAGGATAAATTGAAGAAGGATTCAGCTAATATAGCAATGGAGAGTATTATAGAAGCTAATCTTTTTGAAAAAGACGGAGTGCAATTGTATGAAGGCCGAAGAGATGCTTATTATAAGACGCGGAGAGTGGATGTGTTTCTTTAACAACAATAAATAATCGAATAAATATCCACCGGCTAAGCCGGTGGATATTTATTTGTGGAGTAAGTTTCTTCTATATAGATTGTACCGAATAAAAGGGAACATTTTCTCTTAAGAAAATTCTTGACGTGTTGAAGGAGAAATGCTATTCTATTAGAGGTGCTTTTATACCTGATTCCTGATAAGTAATCAAATCAGTCGTGCTGACTGGTAAGAAGGCCATTTTATGAGACAGTGATGTCTTTTAATTTTTAACAAAAAATGGTCCGCCCGGAAGTGTGGACCAAGAAGAACCCGTTAGGGAAGGAGGAAGAGCTTAATGCCAACAATTAACCAATTAGTCCGTAAACCTCGTAAATCAGCAGTTGAGAAATCAGCTTCTCCAGCGTTAGGTAAAGGCTATAACAGTTTCAAAAAATCACAAACGAATACAAACTCTCCACAAAAACGTGGTGTATGTACTCGTGTAGGTACTATGACACCTAAAAAACCTAACTCAGCGTTACGTAAATATGCCCGTGTACGTTTATCTAACTTAATCGAAGTAACTGCGTACATTCCAGGTATCGGTCACAACTTACAAGAACACAGCGTTGTATTAATCCGTGGTGGACGTGTAAAAGACTTACCAGGGGTACGTTACCATATCATTCGTGGTGCTTTAGACACTGCAGGAGTTAACAACCGTATGCAAGGTCGTTCTAAATACGGTACTAAACGTCCTAAAAACAAATAATAAATAAACACTCATTAAATGAAAGGAGGATTATAAATGCCTCGTAAAGGTCCTGTCGCAAAACGTGATGTTTTACCTGATCCAATTTATAATTCAAAATTAGTTACTCGTTTAATCAACCGTTTAATGGTAGATGGAAAACGTGGTAAAGCTGCAACAATCTTATATAACGCATTTGATATCGTTAAAGAAAAAACTGGAAACGATCCAATGGAAGTTTTCGAACAAGCAATGAAAAACATTATGCCTGTTCTTGAAGTTAAAGCTCGTCGTGTAGGGGGTTCTAACTACCAAGTTCCTGTGGAAGTTCGTCCAGACCGTCGTACTACATTAGGTTTACGTTGGTTAGTAAACTACTCACGTCTACGTGGTGAAGACACAATGGAAGTTCGTTTAGCTAAAGAAATTATGGATGCTGCGAACAACACTGGTGCTTCTGTTAAGAAACGTGAAGATACACATAAAATGGCTGAAGCGAACAAAGCGTTTGCTCACTATCGTTGGTAAGATTAAAAAGGTTTTTCAACCTTTTTGGTCTCACTTATTGTTAGAAATATAGAAAGAGGTGTAGAACGAAGATGGCAAAAAGAGAATTCTCTCTTGAAAATACTCGTAATATTGGTATCATGGCCCACATCGATGCAGGTAAAACTACAACGACTGAGCGTGTACTTTATTACACTGGTAAAATCCACAAAATTGGTGAAACTCACGAAGGAGCTTCACAAATGGACTGGATGGAACAAGAACAAGAACGTGGTATCACTATTACATCTGCTGCTACAACAGCACAATGGAAAGGCCACCGTATCAACATCATCGACACTCCAGGGCACGTGGACTTCACAGTTGAAGTAGAACGTTCTCTACGTGTATTAGATGGTGCGGTAGCTGTACTTGATGCTCAATCTGGGGTAGAACCTCAAACAGAAACTGTATGGCGTCAAGCTACAACATACGGAGTTCCACGTATCGTATTTGCAAACAAAATGGATAAAATCGGTGCTGACTTCTTATATTCAGTACGTACAATCCACGAACGTTTACAAGCAAATGCACACCCAATTCAATTACCAATCGGAGCTGAAGACAACTTCACTGGTATCATTGACTTAATCAAAATGAAAGCTGAAATCTATACTAATGACTTAGGTACAGATATCCAAGAAACAGATATCCCTGAAGATTTAAAAGATTTAGCTGAAGAATGGCGTGAAAAATTAGTGGAAGCTGTTGCTGAAACTGATGAAGAATTAATGGAACGCTATTTAGAAGGTGACGAAATTTCAGAAGCTGAATTAAAAGCAGCTATCCGTAAAGCTACATGTGCGGTAGAATTCTACCCAGTATTATGTGGTTCAGCCTTCAAAAACAAAGGGGTACAATTAATGTTAGATGCAGTAGTTGACTACTTACCATCTCCATTAGATGTTCCTGCAATTAAAGGGGTAGACCCTAACACAGACCAAGAAGTAGAACGTCATTCATCTGATGAAGAACCATTCTCAGCATTGGCCTTCAAAGTTATGACTGACCCATTCGTAGGTCGTTTAACATTCTTCCGTGTGTACTCTGGTACTTTACAATCAGGTTCATACGTTAAGAACTCAACGAAAGGTAAACGTGAACGTGTAGGACGTATCCTACAAATGCACGCAAACTCTCGTCAAGAAATTCCAGAAGTATTCTCAGGAGACATCGCTGCTGCAGTTGGTCTTAAAGATACAACTACAGGGGACACATTATGTGACGAAAAAGCTGAAGTTATCTTAGAATCAATGGAATTCCCTGATCCAGTTATCGAGGTTGCTATTGAACCTAAATCAAAAGCTGACCAAGATAAAATGGGTATTGCTTTACAAAAACTTGCAGAAGAAGATCCAACATTCCGTGCTTACACTAACCAAGAAACTGGTGAAACAGTTATCGCTGGTATGGGTGAGTTACACTTGGATATCATCGTTGACCGTATGCGTCGTGAGTTCAAAGTAGAAGCTAACGTAGGTGCTCCTCAAGTATCTTACCGTGAAACATTCCGTGCTTCTACACAAGCTGAAGGTAAATTCGTTCGTCAATCAGGTGGTAAAGGTCAATACGGTCACGTATGGATTGAATTTACTCCTAACGAAGAAGGTGCTGGATTCGAATTCGAAAACGCAATTGTCGGTGGGGTTGTTCCTCGTGAATACATCCCTGCAGTTGAAGCTGGATTGAAAGATGCTATGGAAAACGGGGTATTAGCTGGTTATCCATTAGTAGACATCAAAGCTAAACTTTACGATGGATCTTACCATGATGTCGATTCATCTGAAACAGCCTTCAAAGTTGCCGCTTCTATGGCATTGAAAGCTGCTGCTAAGAAAGCTCAACCTGCAATCTTAGAACCTATGATGGCTGTTGAAATTACAGTTCCTGAAGAATACTTCGGAGATGTAATGGGACACGTTAACGCTCGTCGTGGACGCGTTGAAGGTTCTGAAGTTCGTGGTAACGCACAAATCGTTAAAGGTATGATTCCTTTATCAGAAATGTTCGGTTACGCAACTACATTACGTTCTGCAACACAAGGTCGTGGTACTTTCAGTATGACATTTGACCACTATGAAGATGTTCCTAAGAGCATTGCAGAAGAAATCATTAAGAAAAACGGCGGTAACGGAGAATAATCTCTAATACTGCACCCTATCAAATGAACTGAATCGGCTGGTTATGTCAGTCATAACCAGTTGATTTTTAAGAGAGTTCTTTGGTATAATTACAATCGGTAGATACTGTTATAGAATCTAACAAAACTCAATTATTAGGAGGAATCATTTAAATGGCAAAAGAAAAATTTGACCGTTCAAAACCACACGTTAACATTGGTACAATCGGCCACGTTGACCACGGTAAAACAACATTAACTGCTGCTATCACAACAGTTTTAGCTAAGAAAGGTTTCGCGCAAGCTCAAGATTACGGTTCAATCGATAAAGCTCCAGAAGAACGCGAACGTGGTATCACAATCAACACAGCTCACGTTGAGTACGAAACTGACACTCGTCACTACGCTCACGTTGACTGCCCAGGACACGCGGACTACGTTAAAAACATGATCACTGGTGCTGCTCAAATGGACGGTGCTATCTTAGTAGTATCTGCAGCTGACGGCCCAATGCCACAAACACGTGAACACATCTTATTATCACGTCAAGTAGGTGTTCCTTACATCGTTGTATTCTTAAACAAAGTTGACATGGTTGACGATGAAGAATTATTAGAATTAGTAGAAATGGAAGTTCGTGACTTATTATCAGAATACGATTTCCCAGGCGATGACACTCCAGTTGTTGCAGGTTCTGCTTTACGCGCTTTAGAAGGCGACGCTTCATACGAAGAAAAAATCTTAGAATTAATGGCTGCAGTTGACGAATACATCCCAACTCCAGAACGTGACGTTGACAAACCATTCATGATGCCAGTCGAAGACGTGTTCTCAATCACAGGTCGTGGTACTGTTGCTACAGGTCGTGTTGAACGTGGACAAGTTCGTGTTGGTGACGAAGTTGAAATCGTTGGTATTTCAGAAGAAACTTCTAAAACAACTGTTACAGGTGTTGAAATGTTCCGTAAATTGTTAGACTATGCTGAAGCAGGGGATAACATTGGTACATTATTACGTGGTGTTACACGTGACAACATCGAACGTGGACAAGTTCTTGCTAAACCAGGAACAATCACTCCACATACTAAATTCAAAGCTGAAGTTTACGTATTAACTAAAGAAGAAGGTGGACGTCACACTCCATTCTTCACAAACTACCGTCCTCAATTCTACTTCCGTACAACAGACATCACTGGTGTTTGCTTGTTACCAGAAGGCGTTGAAATGGTAATGCCTGGTGACAACGTAACTATGGAAGTTGAATTAATTCACCCAGTTGCTATCGAAAACGGTACTAAATTCTCTATCCGTGAAGGTGGACGTACAGTAGGTGCTGGTTCAGTAGCTTCTATCGAAAAATAATTTTTCTTAAAATTGATTTTCAAGACTATCCGATTTTGGATAGTCTTTTTTTATTAAATTTTTTTAAATTAAAATGTCAGACAATTGAAAGCGAAAAACAAAAATAGGAGTGAAATGTCAAAAACGTTGATATAACAACGTTTGTAAAGGTTTTAAAACAAAATGGAACACACGGGCGCGTGTGCATAAATAAATGTTGTTAAATCAACGGTTTTCGCTTGCAATCAAAAAAAGAATCTTGTATACTATTAAAAGTGCCGCAGAGGAATGTAAATTCTAAAGCAGCATACCCCCTCTTAAAATAAGAAGGGGAGCTATGAAACGAGAGGTTGCGACACGCCCGGACGCTTTGCCACGAAAGGGTCAAGTCGGAAATTCGCGTGGAGCTAGTCTTATGACAACATTAGACGAAGGAGGAAAGACAATGGCAAAACAAAAAATCCGTATCCGTTTGAAAGCTTACGAACACCGTGCGCTTGATCAATCAGCGGAAAAAATCGTAGAAACAGCAAAAAGAACTGGTGCTAGCGTAGCTGGTCCAATTCCATTGCCAACAGAAAGATCGCTTTACACAGTTATTCGTGCGACTCACAAATATAAAGATTCTCGCGAACAATTTGAAATGCGTACACACAAGCGTTTGATCGACATCGTTAATCCAACGCCAAAAACTGTTGATGCCTTAATGAAGCTTGATTTACCAAGCGGCGTTGACATCGAAATCAAATTATAATCAATAGAAAAATGGAGGTGTAACCATGACCAAAGGAATCTTAGGCAAAAAAGTAGGGATGACTCAATTCTTTACAGAAGCAGGTGAACTTATTCCTGTAACAGTAGTTGAAGTAACTCCAAACGTTGTTCTTCAATTAAAAACAATCGAAAACGACGGTTACGAAGCTGTTCAATTAGGTTTCGACGACTTACGTGAAGTATTATCAAATCGCCCTGCTAAAGGTCATGTAGCAAAAGCAAATGCTACTCCTAAGCGCTTCATTCGTGAATTCAACAATGTCGAGCTTAGCGAGTACGAAGTAGGACAAGAAATTACAGTTGATGTATTCAAAGCAGGAGACATCGTTGACGTAACAGGTACATCTAAAGGGAAAGGTTTCCAAGGTGCTATCAAACGTCATGGACAATCTCGCGGACCAATGGCACACGGTTCTCGTTACCACCGTCGTCCTGGTTCAATGGGTGGAGCATCATTCCCATCACGCGTTTTCAAAGGTAAAGCATTACCTGGACAAATGGGTGGCGACCGTATCACTATTCAAAACTTAGAAGTAGTGAAAGTTGATGCAGAACGCAATGTAATCTTAATCAAAGGTAACGTACCTGGATCTAAGAAATCATTAGTAGAAATTAAAACAGCAGTTAAATCTAAATAATAAATAGGGAAGGAGGAACGAGAGAATGACAAAAGTTACATTATTTAAACAAGATGGAACAACAAACGGAGAAATCGAATTAAACTCAGAAATCTTCGGAATTGAACCAAACGAAAATGTAGTATTCGACGCAGTAATCATGCAACGCGCTTCATTACGTCAAGGAACACACGCTGTTAAAAACCGTAGTGCAGTAAGCGGAGGCGGCCGTAAACCATGGCGCCAAAAAGGAACTGGTCGTGCTCGTCAAGGATCAATCCGTTCACCACAATGGCGTGGCGGAGGTATTGTATTCGGACCAACACCTCGTTCATATAGTTACAAATTACCTAAAAAAGTACGTCGCTTAGCGATTAAATCAGTATTATCACAAAAAGTATTGGATAACAAGCTTGTTGTAGTGGAAGCATTACAATTTGACGCACCAAAAACAAAAGAGTTTGCACAAGTATTGTCTAACTTAAACGTAGATACAAAAGTGTTAGTAGTTGTAGAATCTTCAAACGATTTCGCATTATTAGCAGGACGTAACATTCCAAACGTAACAATCGTTGACGAAACAGATGTTACAGTATTAGACGTTGTAAACAACGACAAATTATTATTCACAAAAGCAGCTCTTTCTAAAGTAGAGGAGGGACTTCAATAATGGATGCACGTGACGTAATCAAACGCCCAATCATTACTGAAGCTTCAATGCTTGCTACTGACGAAAAGAAATACACTTTTGAAGTTGATGTACGTGCTAACAAAATTCAAGTACGTCAAGCCGTAGAAGAAATTTTTGGTGTTAAAGTTGAAAAAGTTAACATCTTAAATGTACGTGCTAAATTCAAACGTGTTGGCCGCTACGGTGGTTACACTAACAAACGTCGTAAAGCAATTGTGAAGCTTACAAAAGATTCAAAAGATATTCAATTATTCGCTGAAGAAGCTTAATCTTCAGAATGAAAAACTACTATAATAATAGGAGGAAATAGACGTGGCGATTAAAAAATATAATCCAACCTCAAACGGCCGTCGTAATATGACAGGTTATGACTTCAGCGAAATCACAAAGTCAACACCAGAAAAAACTTTGTTGGAATCATCAAAAAACAACGCTGGTCGTAACAGCCAAGGTAAAATCACTGTACGTCACCAAGGTGGCGGACACAAACGTGCTTACCGTGTGATCGACTTCAAACGTAACAAAGATAACGTTGAAGGTGTAGTTCACTCAATCGAGTACGATCCAAACCGTACAGCAAACATTGCATTAATTCACTATGTAGATGGAGTTAAAGCATACATCATTGCTCCAAAAGGTTTACAAGTAGGACAACGTATCGAATCAGGAGAAAATGCTGATATTAAAGTAGGTAATGCTTTACCATTAGCAAACATCCCAGTTGGTACTGTGATCCACAACATTGAAACAAAACCAGGTAAAGGCGGACAATTAGTTCGTTCAGCTGGAACAAGTGCACAAGTACTTGGTCAAGAAGGTAAATACACTTTAGTTCGTTTGAACTCAGGTGAAGTTCGTATGATTCTTTCAACTTGCCGTGCAACAATCGGTACTGTTGGTAACGAACAACACGAATTAATTAACTTCGGTAAAGCAGGACGTTCTCGTTGGAAACGTAAACGCCCAACAGTTCGTGGTTCTGTAATGAACCCTAACGATCACCCACACGGTGGTGGTGAAGGTCGCGCTCCTATCGGACGTCCAACACCTGTATCTCCATGGGGTAAACCAGCTCTTGGATACAAAACTCGTAGCAAGAAAGCTCGTTCTAACAAGCTTATTGTTCGTGGTCGTAAAAAATAATTAACTAGATAGCAAATCTGATTCTATTAAAATTCTGGAAGGAGGATTTCCGTAATGGGTCGTAGTTTGAAAAAAGGACCTTTCGTCGATGATCATTTGATGAAAAAGGTTGAAGCTGCTCAAGGTAGCGACAAAAAAGTTGTGATCAAAACTTGGTCACGTCGTTCAACAATTTTCCCAAACTTTGTTGGACAAACAATTGCTGTATATGACGGCAGAAAACATGTTCCAGTTTATATTCAAGAAGACATGGTAGGTCACAAATTAGGTGAATTCGCACCAACTAGAACTTACCGTGGTCACGTGAATGACGATAAGAAATCTAAACGCAAATAACGAGGGGAGGACTTGAAAAATGTCAGAACAAATCACATCTGCTAAAGCAGTTGCTAAAACAGTTCGTATTGCACCTCGTAAAGCTCGCCTTGTTGTCGATCTAATTAGAGGTAAAAAAATCGGTGACGCAATTTCAATCTTGAAATTCACACCACGTTCTGCATCACCAATCGTAGAAAAAGTTTTAATGTCTGCAATTGCTAACGCTGAACACAATTTCGACTTAGATGTTGAAAACTTATATGTAAGTGAAGCTTACGTGAACGAAGGACCAACAATGAAACGTTTCCGTCCACGTGCTAAAGGTTCAGCTTCACAAATCTTAAAACGCACAAGCCACATCACTGTAGTGGTATCAGAGAAGAAGGAGGGATAATCAGTGGGTCAAAAAATTCATCCATTAGGAATGCGTGTCGGAATCATCCGTGACTGGGATTCAAAATGGTACGCAGAAAAAGATTTCGCAGAATTCTTACATGAAGATTTAAAAATCCGTGATTATATCCGTAAACAATTAAACGAAGCTAGCGTTTCAACAATTGAAATTGAACGTGCTGCTAATCGTGTTAATGTTTCAATCCACACAGCTAAACCAGGTATGGTAATTGGTAAAGGTGGATCTGAAGTAGATAAATTACGTACAAACTTAAACAAACTAACAGGTAAACGAGTTCACATCAACATTGTTGAAATCAAAAAACCTGATTTAGATGCTAAATTAGTTGCTGAAGGAATCGCTCGCGACTTAGAACGTCGTATCGCTTTCCGTCGTGCACAAAAACAAGCAATCCAACGTACAATGCGCGCTGGTGCTAAAGGAATCAAAACAATGGTATCAGGTCGTTTAAACGGTGCCGATATCGCTCGTTCTGAAAGCTATTCAGAAGGAACAGTTCCATTGCATACATTACGTGCGGACATTGACTACGCATGGGAAGAAGCAGATACAACATACGGTAAATTAGGTGTTAAAACATGGATTTACCGTGATGAAGTATTACCAACAAGAAAGAACAAAAACTCTGAGAAAGGAGGGAAATAAACATGTTAGTACCAAAACGTGTAAAACACCGTCGTGAGTTCCGTGGAAAAATGCGCGGGGAAGCTAAAGGTGGTAAAGAAGTAGTATTCGGTACATACGGTTTACAAGCAACAGAATCTCACTGGATTACAAACCGTCAAATCGAAGCAGCACGTATCGCTATGACACGTTACATGAAACGTGGTGGGAAAGTATGGATTAAAATTTTCCCTCACAAATCATACACAGCTAAAGCTATCGGGGTTCGTATGGGTTCTGGTAAAGGGGCACCTGAAGGTTGGGTAGCACCAGTTAAACGTGGTAAAATCATGTTTGAAATTGCTGGAGTTTCAGAAGAAGTAGCTCGCGAAGCTTTACGTTTGGCATCACACAAATTGCCAGTTAAAACAAAATTTGTGAAACGCGAAGAAAATGGTGGTGAATCGAATGAAGGTTAATGAACTTAAGAAAGAACTTAAAGGGTTATCCACTGCTGAACTTGTTGAAAAAGAAAATGAATTAAAACAAGAACTATTCAACTTACGATTCCAACTTGCTACTGGGCAATTAGAAGGTACAGCACGCATTCGTGAAGTACGTAAACAAATTGCGCGTATCAAGACTGCATTGCGTCAAGAAGAATTGCAAAAATAATCATCAGCAAAGGAGGCAATGAACATGACTGTAGAACGTAACCAACGTAAAGTATATCAAGGACGCGTTGTTTCAGATAAGATGGACAAAACGTTAGTAGTTGCAATCGAAACTTACAAACGTCACTCAACTTACGGTAAACGTGTTAAATATACGAAAAAATTTGTAGCTCATGATGAAAATAACTCAGCAAAAGTTGGGGACATTGTTAAGATTATGGAAACTCGTCCATTGTCAAAAACAAAACGTTTCCGCTTAGTTGAAATTGTTGAAGAAGCAGTAATTATTTAATTTCAATTGTGTATACATTTGAAAGGAGGAACCAATAGTGATTCAAACAGAAACTCGACTAAAAGTGGCTGACAACTCAGGCGCTCGTGAAGTGTTAACAATTAGAGTTCTAGGCGGATCTGGCCGCAAAACAGCTAATATCGGTGACGTAATCGTTGCATCCGTTAAACAAGCAACACCAGGTGGAGTTGTTAAAAAAGGGGATGTCGTTAAAGCTGTAATCGTTCGTACTAAATCAGGTGCACGTCGTAAAGACGGTTCATACATTAAGTTCGACGAAAATGCATGTGTAATCATTCGTGATGACAAGAGCCCTCGTGGAACACGTATCTTTGGACCAGTTGCACGTGAATTACGTGACAACAACTACATGAAGATCGTTTCATTAGCTCCAGAAGTATTATAATTCTCATCAAAATCGAAGGAGGTGTAACACATGCACGTAAAAACTGGTGATATCGTAAAAGTAATCTCAGGTAAAGATAAAGGTAAAGAAGGAAAAATCTTAAAAAGTTTTCCTAAAAAAGACCGTGTAATCGTTGAAGGTGTTAACATTGTTAAGAAACATCAAAAACCATCTCAAGCGAACCAAACAGGGGGAATCGTTGAAGTGGAAGCTCCAATTCATGTTTCAAACGTAATGTTCGTAGACCCTACTACAGGTAAAGCAACTCGTACAGGCTTTAAAGTAGAAAACGGTGAAAAGGTACGTGTACCTAAAGGTCGTAACAAAGCATAATTCAGTAATTTGAGGAAGGAGGACCATCCTGCATGAATCGCTTAAATGCAAAATACAAAAACGAAGTAGTACCTTCATTAATTGAAAAATTTAACTACAAATCAGTTATGGAAGTACCAAAAGTAGAAAAAATCGTTATTAATATGGGTGTTGGTGATGCAACATCTAACGCTAAAAACTTAGAAAAAGCAGTTGAAGAGTTAACATTAATCTCTGGTCAAAAACCAGTTGTGACAACTGCGAAGAAATCAATCGCTGGTTTCCGTTTACGTGAAGGTATGCCAATCGGAACTAAAGTTACTCTACGTGGTGAACGTATGTATGACTTCTTAGACAAGTTAGTAACAGTTTCATTACCTCGTGTACGTGACTTCCGTGGGATTTCTAAAAAATCTTTTGATGGACGCGGTAACTACACATTAGGTGTTAAAGAACAATTAATCTTCCCTGAAATTGACTACGATCGCGTAGACAAAGTTCGTGGTATGGATATTGTTATCGTAACAACAGCTAATACAGACGAAGAAGCAAAAGAATTATTAACTCAACTTGGAATGCCTTTCCAAAAATAAAAATAAAACTCACAGGAGGCGAGTAGTTTGGCTAAAAAATCAATGATCGCAAAGAACAAACGTCCAAAAAAATATTCAACTCAAGAATATACTCGTTGTGAACGTTGTGGTCGACCACATTCAGTTTATCGTAAATTCAAACTTTGCCGTATTTGTTTACGTGAGCTTGCCTATAAAGGGCAAATCCCAGGAATGAAGAAAGCAAGTTGGTAATCATTACTACTTGATAAAGGAGGTACTCATTAATGGTTATGACAGATCCAATCGCGGATTTCTTAACTCGTATTCGTAACGCGAACATGGTTCGTCACGAATCACTAGAAGTTCCGTCATCAAACATGAAAGTTGCTATTGCGAACATCTTAAAATCTGAAGGATTCATCAAAGATTTCTCAGTTGAAGAAGATGGAAAACAAGGCATCATGAAAGTGTTCTTGAAATATGGAAAAAATAACGAACGTGTAATCACAGGATTGAAACGTATTTCTAAACCTGGTTTACGTGTTTATGCTAAAACAGGTGAAGTTCCTAAAGTATTAAACGGTTTAGGAATCGCTATTGTATCAACATCTGAAGGTGTTATTACAGACAAAGAAGCAAGAGCTAAAAACGTAGGTGGAGAAATTCTAGCATACGTTTGGTAATCTAGAAATTAAGGAGGTGCAGCCAAGTGAGCCGTATCGGTAATAAACCAGTCGTTATTCCTGCTGGAGTAACAGTAGACTTAAAGGACAACACAGTTACTGTTAAAGGTCCTAAAGGTGAATTAAGTTATACATTTAACCAAAACATTTCTTTAGAACAACGCGAAGGTGAAGTAGTATTCACTCGTCCAGATGATTCAAAAGAAAACAAAACAATCCACGGAACAACTCGCGCAGTATTCAACAACATGGTAGTTGGTGTTACTGAAGGATTCCAAAAAGAATTGGAATTAATCGGGGTTGGATATCGTGCTCAATTACAAGGTAAAAAACTTGTATTAAACGTTGGATATTCTCATCCAGTGGAGTTCACTCCAGAAGAAGGTATCGAAATCGAAGTTCCTTCAAATACAAAAGTAATCGTTAAAGGTTATGACAAACAAAAAGTTGGCGAATTAGCTGCTAACATTCGTGGCGTACGTCCTCCAGAACCTTATAAAGGTAAAGGAATTCGTTACGTTGATGAATTTGTACGTCGTAAAGAAGGTAAAACAGGTAAATAATTTTAGTGATTATTTACCTTTTGTTGCGATTATCGCAGCATGATTAATTAATAAGAGGTGAAAATTGTGATTACAAAACCAGACAAAAATAAAGTGCGTCAAACTCGTCACGCACGTGTTCGTCGTAAAATCTCTGGTACTGCTGAGTGCCCACGCTTGAACGTTTTTCGTTCTAACAAAAACATCTACGCTCAATTAATTGATGACGTAGCGGGTGTGACGCTAGCAAGTGCCTCTACTTTAGATACTAATGTAGAAAACGGAACAAAAACTGAGGAAGCTTCTGCTGTAGGTAAATTAATTGCAGAACGCGGACTTGAAAAAAATATTAAGAAAGTAGTCTTTGACCGTGGTGGATACTTATACCATGGACGTGTAAAAGCTTTAGCTGAAGCTGCACGTGAAAATGGACTAGTATTCTAGGAAAAGGAGGATCCACAATTCATGGTTAATATTGATGCAAGAAACTTAGAATTAGAAGATCGTGTTGTTGCGATTAACCGCGTTACAAAAGTTGTAAAAGGTGGACGTCGTTTACGTTTTGCTGCTTTAGTAGTTGTCGGTGACCATAATGGACATGTTGGTTTCGGTACTGGTAAAGCTCAAGAAGTACCAGAAGCTATTCGTAAAGCTATTGAAGATGCTAAGAAAAACCTTATTGAAGTTCCAACTAGTGGTTCTACAATTCCTCACGAAGTTATCGGTCGTTTCTGCGGTGGTAACGTATTGTTAAAACCAGCTCAAGCCGGTTCAGGAATTGCAGCAGGTGGCCCAGTTCGTGCCGTTGTTGAATTAGCAGGTATTTCAGACGTAACTTCAAAATCTTTAGGTTCAAACACACCAGTTAACATGGTTCGTGCTACAATCGAAGGATTAAAACAATTAAAACGTGTTGAAGATGTTGCTGCATTACGTGGCAAATCAGTTGAAGAACTTTTAGGATAAGGAGGACATTAAAATGGCAGAATTAAAGATTACTTTAAAGAAAAGCTTGATTGGACGTCCTCAAAACCAAATCGATACTTGTAAAGCATTAGGCTTAACAAAAATTCGTTCAACAGTTGTTAAACCAGCTAACGTAGCTATCAAAGGCATGGTTAACACAGTTTCACATTTAGTGGATGTTGAGGAAGTTTAATTTAAAACTTATAAGAGGAGGTGCCCGGAACATGAAACTTCATGAATTACAACCAGCTGAAGGTTCACGTAAAGAACGTAACCGTGTTGGTAGAGGTCAAGGTTCAGGAAATGGTAAAACTGCTGGACGCGGAAGCAAAGGTCAAAAAGCTCGTTCAGGCGGTGGCGTTAGATTAGGATTCGAAGGTGGACAAACTCCATTATTTCGTCGTATTCCAAAACGTGGTTTCCAAAATATTAATCGTAAAGAATATGCAGTTGTAAATCTTGGAACATTAAACCGTTTTGAAGATGGTCAAGAAGTAACTGCAGCTGTACTAGTTGAGGCTGGTATCGTTAAAAACGAAAAAGACGGTATCAAAGTGTTAGCTAATGGTAAACTTGAACGCAAGTTAACTGTAAAAGCAAATAAATTCTCGCAAGCAGCAAAAGAAGCAATTGAAGCTGCAGGTGGAACTGTAGAGGTGATCTAATGTTCACTCTACTAAAAAATGCTGTTCAAATGAAAGATATTAGAAAACGTCTGTTATTTACATTGTCGATTCTAATTATCTTTCGTATTGGATCACAAGTTACTGTTCCTGGTGTAAATGCTGGAGCAATTCAGACATTTGCAACTACAGGAATTTTCGGATTGTTAAATACATTTAGTGGTGGGGCTTTATCGAACTTCTCATTGTTCTCAATGGGAGTTTCGCCTTATATCACTGCATCCATTGTTGTCCAATTGTTACAAATGGATATTCTACCAACGTTTGTTGAGTGGTCTAAACAAGGGGAAGTTGGTCGTCGTAAATTAAATTCGGCAACACGTTATTTAACAATTTTCATTGGATTTTTCCAAGCTTATGCAATTTCTTTTGGATTTAATGTTTGGTCAAACTATGGGTTAATTAACAACCCAGGGATCAAAACATTCTTAATGATTGCACTTGTGTTAACAGCTGGTTCCATGTTCCTAACATGGTTGGGAGATATGATTACCGTTAAGGGGATTGGGAACGGGGTTTCTGTTCTAATCTTCGCAGGTATTGTAGCAAGAATGCCACATGATATTTATGAATTCTATGTAAATCAAATTCAAGGTCGTACAGATACTGATTTTTATCGTGCAGTAGGATTCACAGTTGCATTAATTGTAGCGATTGTTTTAGTCGTTATGTTAGTAGTATATATTGAACAAGCGCAACGTCGCTTACCAATCTCATACTCAAAACGTGCAACAGGTTCAAGTGAAACATCTTGGTTACCTTTAAAAATCAACTCTGCAGGGGTAATTCCGGTTATCTTTGCTAGTTCATTTATGACATTGCCATCAACTATTTTAAGTTTGTATGCAAAAGATCATAGTGAATCTGGCTGGTACCAACTTGCCACAAACATTTTTGATTTTTCAAAACCTGCTGGTGCAACATTATACACAGTGTTAATTGTTGTATTTACATTTTTCTATGCTTTCGTTCAAGTAAACCCAGAGAAAGTAGCAGAAAACTTACAAAAATCAAGCGGATATATTTTAAGTGTCCGTCCTGGTAAAGATACAGAACAATTCGTTTCTGGAACTTTACTACGATTAAGTACAGTTGGTGCTTTATATCTTGGTGGTATTTCAATTCTTCCGATGGTAGCTTCAGCATTATGGAAATTACCAAGAGGATTGATGCTTGGAGGTACAAACCTTCTAATCGTTGTTGGGGTAGCGTTAGAGTTAAGCCGACAAATTGAAGGACGTACAATCAAACGTAAGTATAAAGGATTTATTGAGGAATAATGGGAGAAATTGACAAGATGCAGCAATGCGTTTTGTCAGTTCTTCAGTTATGATTCTAGGAGGCAACTATGAACATTATCTTAATGGGTTTACCTGGAGCAGGTAAAGGTACTCAAGCAGAAAAAATCGTTGCTACATACGGAATTCCACATATTTCAACAGGAGATATGTTCCGTGCTGCTATGCAACAAGAAACTGAATTAGGTCTTAAAGCTAAATCATTCATGGATAAAGGCGAATTAGTACCTGATGAAGTAACAAACGGCATTGTAAAGGAACGTTTACAACAAGCCGATACAGAAAAAGGATTCTTATTGGACGGTTTCCCACGTACTCAGGCACAAGCGGAAGCACTAGACAAAATCATGGAAGAATTAAATCGCTCAATCGATGCAGTGATTAATATCGAAGTGAACCCAGATATCTTAATGCAACGTCTAACAGGAAGAATTATTTGTCGCAACTGTGGAGCAACTTACCACAGAACAAATAACCCTCCTAAAGTAGAAGGTACATGTGATCGTTGTGGTTCTCATGATTTCTATCAACGTGAAGACGATAAACCTGAAACAGTGGAAAATCGAATTCAAATTAACATTGAACAATCAAAACCAATCTTAAACTACTATAATGCAAAAGGCTTATTACGTAATGTTGATGGAGAAAGCGGCATTGACAATCTCTTCAAAACAATTCAATCAATTATGGGCGAACCTCGCTAGGAACTGCCTGTTATCTTGCAATTATGGTAGCTAAAATGGTATACTTAGAAAGTTAGATAACGGTAGAAGTCCGTCAAATAATCCGTAAAAACTTTTTACAAGTAAGGAGGATGAGACATGGCAAAGGAAGACGTAATTGAAATTGAAGGTATTGTTAATGAAACATTACCGAATGCGATGTTCAAGGTCGAACTTGAAAACGGTCATGAGGTTTTAGCGCATGTATCTGGAAAAATCCGGATGCACTACATTAAAATTTTACCGGGCGATAAAGTAACGGTTGAATTATCACCGTACGACTTAACGCGCGGAAGAATCACGTATCGCTTTAAATAATGGACTCCGTTAATGAAATAGAGGAGGGAACTTAAATGAAAGTTAGAGCATCAGTAAAACCAATTTGCGAAAAATGTAAAGTAATTAAACGCAATGGTAAAGTTATGGTGATTTGTCAAAATCCCAAACATAAACAACGTCAAGGATAATATATAAGGAGGTACTCATTAGTATGGCTCGTATTGCAGGTGTGGATATTCCACGTGAAAAACGTGTTGTTATTTCTTTAACCTATATTTACGGTATCGGTATTACTACTTCAAAACAAATTTTAGCAGCTGCTAACGTTAGTGAAGATACTCGTGTTCGCGATTTATCGAACGATGAGTTAGACCGTATCCGTGCTGAAGTGGATAAACTAAAAATTGAAGGTGACTTACGTCGTGAAGTGAACTTAAACATCAAACGTTTGATGGAAATCGGTTCATACCGTGGAGTTCGCCATCGTCGTGGTTTACCAGTTCGTGGTCAAAATACAAAAAATAATGCTCGTACTCGTAAAGGCCCAGCTAAGGCTATTGCAGGTAAGAAAAAATAATTTAGAGAAGAAGGAGGTTAATTCTTCATGGCAAAGAAAGTTGTACGCAAACGCCGCGTGAAAAAGAATATTGAATCTGGTGTAGCACACATCCGTTCAACATTTAATAATACAATTGTTATGATTACAGACGTTCATGGTAATGCTGTTTCATGGTCTTCTGCAGGTGCTTTAGGATTTAAAGGTTCTAAAAAATCAACACCATTTGCTGCTCAAATGGCTGCTGAATCTGCTGCAAAAGGTTCAATGGAGCATGGAATGAAAACTGTAGAAGTTTCTGTTAAAGGTCCTGGTTCAGGTCGTGAAGCTGCTATTCGTTCATTACAAGCTACTGGTTTAGAAGTGACAGCAATTCGTGACGTAACACCAATCCCTCATAATGGATGTCGTCCTCCAAAACGCCGTCGTGTGTAATGGATTGTTATTGTTGAATTTTGTCGGACAATCGCACATTGAACGTACGTTTTGAAAGGGGTAAAAAACATGATCGAAATTGAAAAACCAAAAATTGAAACGATCGAAATCAGCGAAGATGCAAAGTTTGGTAAATTCGTTGTTGAGCCACTTGAACGCGGTTATGGTACTACCTTAGGGAACTCATTACGCCGAATCTTATTATCGTCACTCCCTGGTACTGCAGTAACAGATATCCAAATGGATGGCGTTTTACATGAATTTTCAACAATAGATGGCGTGGTTGAAGACGTAGCTGCAATCATTTTAAACATTAAAAAAATTGCATTGAAGTCTTTCACTGAAGATGAAAATAAAGTATTAGAAATTGATGTTAAAGGGCCAGCGGTAGTAACTGCAGGCGATATCAAACACGATAGCGACATTCAAGTTCTAAACCCTGATTTATATATCTGTACAGTAGCTGAAGGATATCGCTTCCATGTTCGTATGAACGCTAAAAATGGTCGTGGATATGTTCGCTCTGACTACAATAAATCTGATAATATGCCAATTGGTGTAATCCCAATTGATTCTATTTATACTCCGATTAGTAAAGTGAACTACCAAGTCGAAAACACTCGTATTGGTCAAAAAAATATTTATGATAAACTAACTCTTGATGTATGGACAGATGGTTCAATCGCTCCTCAAGATGCTGTTAGTTTAGCGGCTCGTATCTTAACTGAGCACTTAAATATCTTTGTTAATTTAACAAATGAAGCACATCCTATGGAAATCATGGTCGAAAAAGAAGAAACTCAAAAAGAACGTCTTCTTGAAATGACTATTGAAGAACTTGATTTATCAGTTCGTTCATATAACTGCTTAAAACGTGCTGGAATTAACACAGTACATGAATTAACAAGCAAGTCTGAAGCGGAAATGATCAAAGTTCGTAACTTAGGTCGCAAATCGCTTGAAGAAGTGAAACAAAAATTAATCGATTTAAATTTAGACTTACGTCGTGAAGACTAATAGAAACTCTTAAGAAGGAGGAATATTAAAAATGGCTTATCGTAAATTAGGACGTACAAGTTCACAACGTAAAGCGTTACTACGTGACTTGACAACTGACTTAATTATTAACGAACGTATCGTTACAACTGAAGCTCGTGCTAAAGAAATTCGTTCTACTGTAGAAAAAATGATTACTTTAGGTAAACGTGGTGACTTACATGCTCGCCGTCAAGCAGCTGCATTTGTACGTAACGAAGTAGCAGATGTTCGTGAAGAAGGCGAATCAATCGTTGTTGAAACAGCGTTACAAAAATTATTTAATGATTTAGCATCACGTTACAGCGAACGTCAAGGTGGATACACTCGTATTCTTAAAACTGAACCTCGTCGTGGCGATGCTGCACCAATGGTTATCATTGAATTAGTTTAATAAACATTCAATCGAACACTTTTCGATGGTTGAAAAGAGCGTCATGATGGTAATAATCATCTTGCTTATAAGATGGAAAGTCTGGGGCTACTGAGAAGTAGCCTTAAATTTTCCTTGATTATTTAGTCTAGCTCGTTGTTTTCCCGCCATTTTTTTGGCGGGGGAGCACTTCATCATGAAAAAGTGTATTTTTTTATTTATACATATTTTTATACATAGTAATAAGGGAAAGGGGTGTCCCCGTTGCACTCAACAATTATTGAGTTAAATAATATTCATTACCGTTATCACGAAGAGGATGCAAGAGAAGCTCTAGCTGGAGTTTCATTAAAGGTCGAAAGAGGAGAATGGTTAGCGATTATCGGCCACAATGGTTCTGGGAAATCAACACTCGCCAAAGTCATGAACGGACTTATCGAAGCAGGGAGCGGAGAAGTGTTTATCAATGGCGTTCTTTTAAATGATGAAACGGTATATGACGCTAGACGCGCAGTTGGAATGGTATTCCAAAATCCTGATAACCAATTTGTTGGGACAACGGTGGAAGACGATATTGCTTTTGGATTAGAAAATATCGGATTGCCTCGAGAAGAAATGCTAGAACGTGTGACTCGAGTTCTAGAAATGGTCAAAATGAGTGATTTTAGAACAAAGGAACCAGCTCGACTCTCAGGAGGTCAAAAACAACGTGTTGCTATTGCTGGAGTAACAGCGCTAGAACCTTCAGTCATTATTTTGGATGAAGCCACATCAATGTTGGATCCAAAAGGTCGTATGGAAGTCATTGCGACGATTCAAAAGTTGCATAAAGAAAAGAATATTACGGTGATTTCGATTACTCATGATTTAGATGAAGCGGCGCAAGCAGACCGTATTGTGTTAATGGACCAAGGTCAAATTCAACAAATTGGAACTCCAGAAGAAATCTTCAAACTGGGAACGAAACTGGTTGAAAAAGGATTAGATGTTCCTTTTGCAGAGAAATTAATCGAAGTACTTCGCGAAAAAGGGATGGAAGTTCCTGAAGCGTATCTTGATGAAGAAGGGTTGGTGGAATGGTTATGGACATCCGTTTTAACGAAGTAAATTTCGCATACCAAGCAAATACCCCTTTTGAGACACGCGCTTTATTCGATGTGAACTTCGATATTCCAACAGGGAAGTATACGGCCATTATCGGTCATACTGGCTCTGGAAAATCGACTATTTTACAACATTTAAACGCATTATTGAAACCAACTACTGGGACGGTAACTCTTGGGGACCGTGTCGTTGATTCTGAAACGAGCAATAAAGACTTGAAACCACTACGCCAAAAAGTCGGTATCTTATTCCAGTTTCCAGAATCACAACTCTTCGAAGAAACAGTTGAAAAAGATATTGCTTTCGGACCAAAGAACTTCGGAGCAAGTGAAGAAGAGGCAAATCAGTTAGCGAAAGAAACTCTAAAAATTGTAGGACTTCCTGAAGAGGTTTTACATAAGTCACCATTTGATTTATCTGGAGGACAAATGCGTCGTGTGGCGATTGCCGGAGTATTAGCGATGCAACCAGAAGTCTTAGTCTTAGATGAACCGACAGCGGGCCTTGATCCAAAAGGTCGCTTGGAAATGATGGAGATGTTTGCAACACTCCAACGGGAAAAAGGAATTACAATTGTATTGGTAACACACCAAATGAATGATGTCAGTGAATATGCGGATTACGTCATAGTGTGTGAAAAAGGAACAGTAGTCAAAACAGGAACACCCGAAGAAGTGTTTGCAGATGCTACTTGGTTACAAGAAAAGCAACTAGGACTGCCTTCTACCATTCAATTTGTTGAAAAACTAAAGGCGAAAGGATTTCAAACAGACGAACGTCCGATGAACCTTGAAGCCTTAGCAGACTTACTTGTCTCACATTCGAAAAACGGAGGTGATACAAGTGCTCGATAAATTAATTTTAGGTCGTTATTTACAAGGGGACTCATGGATTCATAAACTCGATCCAAGAACAAAATTAATCGGAACATTTGCGTTTGTATTAGTCATCTTCTTGGCGAATAACTGGGTAACCTATGGCTTATTAATCGCCTATACACTGATTGCGTTACTCTTATCGAAGATTCCATTAGGATTCTTCTGGAAAGGGATTAAGCCATTAATTTGGGTGATTTTATTTACAGTGGCGCTCCAAATTTTATTTACAAGTGGTGGAGATGTCTACTTCCAATGGGGATTCATTCAAGTAACCTCTGAAGGGATCATAAATGCCATCTTCATCTTCTTACGATTCGTTTTAATTATCTCGTTCTCAACGCTATTAACATTAACAACCGCACCATTACAATTAACGGATGCGATTGAAGCGGTGATGAGGCCGTTAGCCGTTGTGAAATTCCCAGTGCATGAAGTAGCATTGATGTTATCCATTGCATTGCGTTTCGTTCCAACATTAATGGACGAAGCACAAAAAATTATGAACGCGCAACGAGCTCGTGGGGTTGATTTTGGAGAAGGAAATCTCTTCGAACAAATGAAGGCGATTATTCCAATCTTAATTCCGCTGTTTGTCAGCTCATTAAACCGTGCAGAAGATTTGGCAACAGCCATGGAAGCACGTGGATACCAAGGTGGAGACGGACGTAGTAAGTACCGTGTTCTGAACTACGAAATGCGGGATGCCATTGCGGGATTATCCCTAGTGGTTGTAACAATTTTATTATTTGTATTAAAAGCATAAAAAAATAAGGAGCTTGACTTGTCAAGCTCTTTTTTGAAAGAAGGGAAAAGGATGCAGCGATATAAACTCGTCATTCAATATGATGGTACGCCATATGTTGGATTTCAAGTGCAAGAGAATGGGAATAGCATTCAAGCAGAACTGAATAAAGCGCTGAAGAAGATGACAAAAGGTCAATACATTCCTGTAAGTGGTTCTGGCCGGACAGACTCTGGTGTTCATGCCAATGGTCAAGTGGTTCATATCGACTATCCAAAAACGATCGAAGCAGCGTCTCTCGTTCGTGCGATGAACAGTTTATTGCCGACGTCGATTCGAATTGTTTCGGCAGAGGCGGTGTCGGATGACTTCCACGCGCGCTATAGTGTAACTGGGAAACGATATATTTATAAAGTAACGACTGCTGCTGTTCAGAGTCCATTCCGTCGTCAATATGAACTGCATCACCCATTTAAAACAGATGTTGAACGCATCAACAAGGCGTTTGAAGCGGTCATTGGAGAACATGACTTCACAAGTTTTTGTTCGACTAAAAGTGATAAAGACTCTAAGGTACGAGTGGTCACGAAAGCAGAAGTGGAACGCCACGGCGATGAATTGATTTTCACGTTCGAAGGGAAGGGATTCCTATATAATATGGTACGAATTCTCGTTGGAACGGCGCTTCAAATTGGAGATAGCTTACGTGAAGTGGAAGAGATGAAGCAAATTTTAGAAGCAATGGACCGAAATGCAGCAGGTCCAACAGCGCCTGCTCACGGACTGTACTTAGATGAAGTGTATTATAAGAATTTCAGCTAGAAATATGATAGGATGAAGATAGTTATATTAAAAGGAGTGTCAATATGGTATTGAAAGATTTCGATAAAAACTTAGAGAAATACGCTAAATTATTAATCTCAACAGGGATTAACGTGCAACCAGGTCACACAGTCAACATTGTGATTGACGTAGACCAAGCACCTTTAGCTCGTTTATTAGTGAAAGAAGCTTACGCACACGGAGCAAGCGAAGTAATCGTATCATGGGCTGACGATTTTGTAGGCCGTGAACGCTTATTACATGCGGCAGAGGACCGTATCACAAACGTTCCAGAATACCGTGTAGCAGAAATGAACTACTTATTAGAGAAGAAAGCAAGCCGCTTAAACGTTCGTTCAGCTGATCCAGATGCATTTTCTGGTGTTTCAGCAGAGCGTCTACAAAAATCTACAAAGGCATTAAGTCTTGCATTAAAACCATTACGTACAGCAACACAAGCCAACAAAGTGAGCTGGACAGTAGCAGCAGCTGCAGGTAAAGAATGGGCGAAGAAAGTATTCCCGAATGCAGAAACTGACGAAGAAGCAGTAGATTTATTATGGGATCAAATCTTCAAAACTTGCCGTGTTTATGCGGATGATCCAGTGGCAGCATGGAAAGAACACGAAGAAAAATTAGATGCAAAAGCAGCTATTTTAAACAAAGAACAATTCGTAAAATTACACTACACTGCACCAGGAACAGACTTAACTCTTGGAATGCCTAAAAACCATGTTTGGGAAAGTGCTGGAAGTATCAACGCTCAAGGAGAACACTTCATCGCAAACATGCCAACAGAAGAAGTCTTCTCAGCTCCTGACTTCCGTGTAGCTGACGGATATGTATCAAGTACAAAACCATTAAGCTACAACGGAAATATTATTGAAGGAATCAAAGTAACTTTCAAAGACGGTCAAATCACAGAAGTATCTGCTGAAAAAGGCGACCAAGTAATGAAAGACTTAGTATTTGAAAATAATGGTGCTCGTGGATTAGGTGAAGTAGCGTTAGTCAGTGACCCATCACCAATCTCACAATCAGGCATTACATTCTTCAACACATTATTCGATGAAAATGCATCAAACCACTTAGCAATTGGTTCAGCATATGCAACAAGTGTTAAAGGTGGAGAAAACTTCAAAACTGAAGAAGAATTAAGAGAAGCCGGATTAAACCGTGCGGACGTTCACGTGGACTTCATGATCGGTGGACCAGAAATGAACGTAGATGGTATTCGTGAAGACGGTACTGTTGTTCCAATCTTCCGTAATGGAGACTGGGCTATCTAATTTAATAGATTAAAAAGTATAAGGAACGAACTTTGAGAGAAGTTCGTTCCTTTTTTGTTGTTCTATAAGAAAAACTAATACAGCTATAAGAAAATTCAATTGGTAAAAACTTCACAAGGAAGGTACAATAAAAACAGAGGAATCCTTATAAAGTTCGTAATAATTCAATGAGTTCTAAGACGTTTTGCGAATAAGTTTCGTTTGGACGATAAGCCACTCCAATTGGGAAAAATCCATTTTTATCTAGAAGTGGAATCCATACAAGATTATCGTCTGGGTAGAATTCTTTATATTCCAACGCCATGATGCAAACGGAGTTAAACGTTGCAAGACTGGCGAGAAGTACTTCCCAGTTGTCGTCTACGTAAACGACATTCGGTTCAAATCCAAAATGTCTAGAGCGTTGGTGTAATAATTTTCCAAGCATAAAGTGTTCAGATAAGGAGCTAAAACGTTCCTCCTTCAAATCTTCAAAGGTGACAGAGTCTCTCGAAGCTAGGGGATGACCTTTAGGAACGACAAGACTCGCTTGATAACCAGCGAAGTGTTGTTGGAACGGTTCAATCACAATATCGGATTCAATCTTTGGAAACGAAAGAACACCAAGGTCGATTTCTTCATTCACCAGAGCGTTTTGAAGTTCACGCGATCCACCTTGTACCATCGTTAAGTGAATCGAAGGATGCGACATCATGAAACGCGAGAACTCAGGCATTAATTTGATCGCAAAAAGTGTCGGTAGCCCAATTCGAATCGTTTCTTTTTGAGGTTGATTGAGCTCATGAATTTGAGCCACAGTCCCTTCCATTAGAGAAATGATTTTCTTACCATTATCGTATAAGAGCTGTCCAGCTTCAGTCAGTCGAATACTATTGTTAGTTTGCTGAATAAAAAGCGGAGTATGTAATTCGGATTCTAATTTTTTAATGGTTTGAGAAAGGGTCGGTTGCGTAATGAATAAGCTACGAGCGGCATTGGAATATCCGCCATGGTCAACGATACTAATAAAGTAGTGTAGGTGTTTAATATCCATTTGACATCTCCTGATTTCTTAAGTGAAATACTACACAATTATTGTAACAAAGAATAAAGACGGAAACAATAAGCTTTTTTAAATATAAAGGAGGAATTACGATGAAAATTACAATCGCAGGTGCTGGCGCCATGGGAAGTCGCTTTGGATTAATGCTCCATCAAGCGGGGCATGAAGTACTTTTGGTAGATGGTTGGAGGGATCATGTGGAAGCCATCCAAAAAGAGGGACTAAAGGCCAACTATAATGGGGAAGAAGTTGTGGTGAAGTTGCCAGCAGTACTTCAAAGTGAAGTGACTGAAGAGATGACGAGTGACCTGATTATTTTATTTACAAAAGCGATGCAATTAGAAGGTATGCTAACAGATTTGAAACCAGTGATTCATGATGAAACAAGAGTACTTTGCTTACTCAATGGGATTGGACATGAAGAAGTGATTGAACAATTTGTTCCAAAAGAAGATATCTTTATTGGGAACACGATGTGGACGGCTGGAATGGAAGGTCCTGGTCGCGTGAAACTCTTCGGAAGTGGAACGGTCGCTTTGAAGAACTTGGTGGATACACCGGAGGCAAAAGCGAATGCCGAAGAAATCGTGAATGTTTTGAATAGTGGAGGATTGAATGCAAGCTATTCTGAAAATATTCTATTTGCCATTTATAAGAAAGCATGTGTGAATGGAACAATGAACGGACTGTGCACCATCTTGATGAGTAATATGTATGAATTTGGCTCAACAACGCCAGCTCATATGATAGTTGAAAATATTGTGAAAGAATTTTCAGAAGTTGCAAAAAATGAAAATATTCTGTTAAATGTTTCAGAAATTGTAGATTTCATTGAAAATAATTGTTATAATCGTGAAACAATTGGGCTTCATCACCCATCGATGTATCAAGATTTAAATGAAAACAATCGTTTAACAGAAATCGACTATATCAATGGAGCGGTGGTGCGTAAAGGTGAGAAATATGGCGTTCCAACTCCGTATTGTGCCTTTTTAACAGCATTGGTTCATTGTAAAGAACAAATTCTTGGAGCAAAATAGCTCACAGTAAGAGGGGGAAAACACTATGGAAGCACAAGCAAAACCAAAAATGACGGCTTCAGTTTTTATCAATAAAATCTTAGCAGGGACAGCTCTAGGGGTTATTGTCGGATTAATTCCAAATGCCGTTCTTTCAGCAATTTTAAAATATTTTAGTCAATATCCAATCGCAGTAACCATTACACAAATCGCGGTTATTTTCCAATTAGCAACTCCACTGATTATCGGGGGCTTAATCGGATTACAATTCGGCTTCAAGCCAATGGAAATGATGGTCGTAGCAGGTGCCTGCTTCGTAGCCAGTGGTGTAGTGACGTATAATGCAGAACTTCAAAAATATGTCGGTGCTGGTACAGGGGACCTCATCAACACAATGGTGACTGCTGCTATTGCAGTAGGAATGTTGATGTTGATCAAAGATAAATTTGGTTCAACAGCCGTAGTTGCAATGCCAATCGTTGTTGGGGTTGGATCTGCGTTTATCGGATTATTACTCTTACCTTACGTTAAAATGATTACAGCAGCTATTGGTCAAGTGATTAACGAGTTCACAACATTACAACCAATCTTGATGTCTATCTTAATCTGCTGCTCATTTGCAACATTAATTATCTCTCCAATTTCTACAGTAGCGATTGGGTTAGCGATTCAATTAAACGGTGTATCTGCCGGGGCCGCTGCGATGGGGGTTGCCGCAACAGCCGTAGCATTAGTAGTTCACTCATGGAAAGTCAATAAATCAGGAGTAACATTAGCCATCGCTTTAGGGGCAATGAAATTAATGATGCCAAACTTATTCAAACATCCAATTATCTTAGTTCCTTGCTTGTCTACTGCGATTCTTTCAGCAATTCCAGTAGCGATGTTTTCAGTAAGTGGTACTCCACAATCTGCAGGGTTCGGTCTTGTAGGTTTAGTAGGACCTTTAGCGTCAATTGATGCAGGATTAAACGTAGCCTTAGCGGGTGTCGTTTGGTTCGTTGTTCCAATTGCAGCAGCTATCGCAAGTAAGATTGTATTTGAAAACATGTTAAAATTATACGATTCTTCAGTGGTATTCAAATTCCAAGATTAATCAACGTAATTCCTATCTACTCCTTCGGGCGCCTGCACGGAGGAGTTTATTTTTATTTTTGCTAGAAGATGGTACAATAAACATAATAGAAGGGAGTGGTCGGATGAGAATTCAACAATTAATTTATTTCGAGAAAATCGTTGAAAAAGGCTCCATGAATGAAGCCGCAAAAGACTTATATGTCAGCCAACCAAGTTTATCAAAGGCCATTCGTGAGTTGGAATTAGAAATGGATATCACCCTCTTTCAACGGGGGAATACTGGAATTACATTGACCGGAGAAGGGCGTGAGTTTTTAGTCTATGCTCGCCAAGTCCTCGACCAAGTCAATTTGATGGAAGAAAAATATAAACGACAAACAAAACGAAAACGGACTTTCTCCGTATCCGCGCAACACTATGCGTTCGTGGTGCATGCCTTTGTTGATTTTATTCAAAAGGAAGCAGGAGACGAATATCAATTCACACTTCGTGAAACGGAGACGCAAAACATTTTAGAAGACATCACGAACTATAAGAGTGAGATTGGTGTCTTGTATTTGAATGATTTCAACCGTAAAGTCATGGAAAAATTATTCAAGGAAAAGAACTTAGTTTTCACGCCACTCTTCACGGCACAACCGCACGTATTCTTAAGTACGCAAAATCCACTTGCTGAAAAAGAGAGTATTACTCTAGAAGAATTAGAAGATTATCCTTATTTGTCATATGAGCAAGGGGAAGAAAACTCATTCTACTTCTCAGAGGAAATCCTCAGCACGATGGAGCATAAGAAGAGCATTAAGGTAAGTGACCGTGCGACCATCTTTAACTTAATGGTCGGTTTAAATGGATATACAATCAGTTCGGGAATTATTAGTAGTAAGTTAAATGATGATAAGATTGTTGCAGTGCCGCTGGACGTAGAAGATACAATGGAACTAGGAATCTTGCAGCACGATCAACGAAAATTATCCAAAGAAGCAGGGCGATTCTTACATATGCTAAAAACACATATTCAGGAATACGGCTTCGAAGTTCAAAATCTTGATTTTTAGTTCACAAAGAAGTTGAAACTATTCGGAAAATCGTAGATAATAAAAGAATGTAAGACATGATTACTCAGTAGAAGGAGACAGATGCAAATGAGTTGGAAAGAAACAGCAAAATTATGGGAATCTTTTGATGCACTAGAAGAAGGATTAAAGATGCAATTACAATCAATGGATGACACACAAAAAGAGGAAGCCTTCTATACACCATTAGAGTTTGGTACTGCGGGAATGCGTGGAATTGTGGGGCCTGGGATTAATAGAATGAACACTTACACAGTGCGTCAGGCAACAGAAGGATTATCACGCTTAATTGAAAGTTACGGGGAAGAAGCGAAAAAACGTGGGGTAGCGATTGCTTACGATTCACGTCATTTTTCACCAGAATTCGCAATGGAGTCTGCACGTACTTTAGCAACTCATGGGATTGCTTCGTATGTATTTGAAAGCTTACGTCCAACACCAGAATTATCATTTGCAGTACGTCACTTGCATACATTTGCCGGAATTATGATTACAGCTAGTCATAACCCAGCAGCTTACAACGGATATAAAGTATATGGTGAAGACGGCGGTCAAATGCCTCCTAAAGATGCGGATGCATTAACGGCATATGTGCGCCAAGTTGCCAATCCACTTGAAATCGAAGTGTTAGATGATGAAGCATTAGAAGCATCAGGTCTTGTAACGATTATCGGAAAAGACGTCGATGATGCGTACTTGAAAGAAATCAAAACAGTCTCTGTAAATCCAAAACTTCTTAGCGATGTGGAAGGATTATCAGTGGTTTATACACCATTACATGGTACTGGTTTAATGCTTGTTGAAAAAGCATTAGAACAAGCAAACTTCAAAGGCTTGCACGTTGTTGAAGAACAAGCAATTCCAGATGGCGACTTCTCAACAGTTAAATCTCCAAACCCTGAAGAAGCAGGCGCATTTGAATATGCGGTAGAACTAGGGAAAAAAGTAGGCGCTGATGTATTGTTAGCGACTGACCCTGATGCGGACCGTATGGGGGCAGCCGTACGCTTGCCAGATGGAAGCTACCAAGTGATTACAGGGAACCAAATCGCTGCAATTTTAGTCGATTACTTATTATATGCTCACCAACAAGCAGGAACGCTTCCAAGTAATGCGCTTGTTGTAAAATCAATTGTAAGTAGCGAACTTCCAACAGCAGTAGCCCAAAGTTATGGCGCTGAAATGATGAATGTGTTAACAGGATTCAAATTCATCGCAGAACAAATCCAACACGACGAAGAAACGGGAGAGCATACATTCATGTTCGGTTTTGAAGAAAGTTATGGTTATCTTGTGAAATCATTCGTTCGTGACAAAGATGCCGTTCAAGCAGTGTTATTACTTACAGAAGTAGCAGCACACTTCAAGAACGAAGGGAAGACTTTATACGATGGCCTTCAAGCGTTATACGCAAAACACGGGTACTTCTTAGAAAAAACAATTTCTGTTACAGTAGCTGGTTTAGAAGGTCCACAAAAGATTAAAGCTTTATTAGATGGCCTACGTTCTTCAGTTCCAACAAGCTTTGGCGGATTGAAAGTAGCGCTCGCACAAGACTTCGCAGTGAACGAGCAAAAAGATGCGAACGGTGTTGTTTCTGAAATCGGACTTCCAACCTCTAACGTATTGAAATATATTTTAGAAGACGGATCATGGATTGCAGTTCGCCCAAGTGGAACAGAACCAAAAATCAAGTTCTACATCGGTGCTAAAGCAGACAGTGAAGAAGCTGCAAAAGAAAAAGTAGAAGCCTTACAAGCCGACTTAGAAAAATTACAATAATGAATGAAGCGAGCACTCTCACGATGGTGAGGGTGCTTTTTTGGTGCGCTAATTTCCTTGTTATCATTAGGAGTTTTGGAATTTTTTTGAAGTTCAAATGATTATGATATAATGACTGTAAGTAATCGTGAAAAATCTCTATAAGAGTTGAGAGGAGTCATTTATGAATAAAAATGCAAAACGTTTTTTAGCAGGGAGTGTGGCTGTTCTATCACTAGTGGTAGCAGGATGTTCTCAGTCTAAATCAACATCAGAAGCAACAAAGGAAACTGCAGGAGCAACAAGTGAAGTAACAACACAGGTAGCTTCTAATACAAAAACGGATGCTAAAAGTCCAGCAGCATCATTTGATTGGAATGCAAAGGTTGCACCACTGACAAAATACGAACAAACTTTAGTTGAATCGAATAGTGGTAAAACAGTTACCAATAAATTGGATGGTGTTAAAAAGGCAGTAGAGACCTTGAATGAAAAGAAGAAGAGCATTACTGATACGAAAGTTCTAGAAGCTTTAAAACTTGTAGATGCCGTCTTTGTAAACCAAGAAAACTTTGACGTGCTTCTAAAAGCAACAGGGACTTCAAACCAAGAAGAATTCTTTACACGTATTTGGAATGATTACATGGTGAACTACTTGAAGGAAGCACGGCCAACATTTACTAATGACGGGGAAGTGGAGTATCAAGGAGTGAAGTATCCCGTTAAAGTCTATGCTCCAATGTACTTAAAGGTAAATACGAATGCCTTAGGAAGAGCGGCAGCTTATACGCTTGAAGATTATAAAGTGGAAGGCGATACCGTGTATTTGAAATTAAGAGCACCACGTGTTGACTTATACCAATATGAAGTACAAGCAAGCTATCAAAGAAATAATCAAGCTTTCTTCAAGGGACTGGCTGAAGAAGCACAAAAAGTGGGACAAACAGACTTTACAAAAGCGCTCTTGTATAAATTTATTTACCGCTTAGCTGCAGTTGGATTTAGAGCAGATGGCTATGTCAACTTAGAAGGAATGGATTATTACGATAGAAACGGACACTATTTAGCCATTAAGGTTGATGACAAAGGCAATGCAACTATCGATGATACAAACTTAGTGAACCTTCTTCAAATAGATATGAAGCCAGCAAATGAAGCTAATAAAGTGAAATTTGAATAATAAAAAATGGCATCCCGTCGAAGTGAAGTGCACCCAAAAAGCTAGAATTTCTGTCTAACTTTTGGAGTGCACTTCATTTCAGGGACTTTTTTTCATGAAAGTAGGGAAGCAAGATGAATGGATTATTTATAGGAATAGGAATTCTTGTTATATTGACCATTTGCGGGGTGGTTTATGTTAGAAAAGTAGAAAGACGCTCTTTTTCAAGTTATTTAATAGAAAGATTACTCTTTTTATTCGTAAAACCGTTGACTTATTCAAAGGATGAACCAGAAAAATTTGAGCAAGAATTAAATAAATGGGCAAAGGGGAATGACGTTCCTATTGCAAATCCAAAGAAATACATTAAAGTAGATGTCCAAGAAAAAGATGTCGATGGCATGCAAGTGTTTGTGTGGAATGAAAACAGAGATACTAACCAAAAAGTAATTCTATTTTTACATGGTGGAGCATATATACTGCAACCGTCGATGATGCATTTTACCTTGGTGCATAAAATTGCAAAGGCGATAGATGCAAAAGTGGTGTTCCCAATTTACCCAAAGGCTCCAAAGCATCAATACCGTGAAACGTATGAGAAGTTAGAACAGTTATATCGCGGACTTTTAGAGGAAAATACAAATCCGAATTCTATTATTTTCATGGGGGATTCTGCAGGAGGAGGACTCTCTTTAGGTTTTGCTATTTACTTAAAAGAACTTTCGTTACCACAGCCAAAGGAACTCGTTCTATTTTCTCCTTGGGTGGATATTGCAACGGATAATCCTGAAATAGCCTCGTATGAACTATTTGACCCAATCCTTAAACAGAGTGGGATTCATGAAGTGGCAAAGTTCTGGGCAGGAGAAGATTTGAAACAACCGCTAGTGAGTCCGCTATTTGAAGATTTATCAGGATTAGGAAGAATTAGTATTTATATTGGAACGCATGATATCCTTTATCCGGATAATCGATTGTTGCATGAAAAGCTTCTTAAAGAAGGAATCGACCACCGATATATTGAACGCGAAAAGATGAACCATGTGTATGTGGGGCTCCCGATTAAAGAAGCTAGAGTCGATATTCAAGAATTAATTGAAGAGTTGAGAAAATAAGGAAAGCAATGTTCCATTTGGAGCATTGCTTTTTGTTTTTCAAAAAGTTATCGATTTTTCCTATAGCTTTTTGGAGTACATTTATAGTGTTTTTTAAATTGTCTAAAAAAATAACTCGTGGAGGGAAATCCCGATTCAAGAGCTATACTTTCTAGTGTTAAGTCAGTAGATGTCAATAACTCAGTTGCTTGTAGTAATCGACGTTCTAACAAAATTTCTTGGAAACTTTTCCCAATACTTTTTTTAAGCATATTGCTTAAATAATTAGGATTATAGTTAAAGTGTTTGGCAACTGTTTCTAGTTTAAGCTCTTTAAAATGAAAATCGATATAAGCTAGAACCTCATGGATATGAATTCTTGAAGAGAGGTAATTTTGAGTTGCATTTTGGCTATATATTCGAACTAATTCTAATAGAATCAATTGAATGTAGTGTGAAAGAAATTCTGAACCTTGGCGTTGGTAAGACCAATACTCAGCTAAGAGTAATTGAACTAGTGAGTGGATAGCTACGCTTTCTGTTGTGTCAAAAATAACATATCTATCATGACTAGTTTGCTTATTAAAAATGTCGGTCAACAGGCTGGCTTCTAAACTAGTTATATTTTGCTGTTTAAAGAGAAAAAGAGAAGAAAATGTTTCTTCATTTATTAGTATGTTTATTAGGATGTCTTCTTCACCTAAAGCATCAATAGAGTGTGGTACATCTCTATCTAATACGCATAAACTTCCTTTTGGAAGGTGAACAATATTTCCATTAATCTTTTGTGTACAACTTCCAGAATACACATATGTCATTTCAATAAAATCATGTAGATGTTCAATCATTGGGGCGAATCTATTATGTTTATTAATATAGATATTTTCTCCGTCACTGAAAAATAGTGACTTTGGAAAACGAAAAATATTAAATTTGGGATCGACATAGGTAGCAAAGTTTCTGTTAGCTCTAGAAATATCATTTATTGATATTCCAGTTTCAAGCTGCTTTTGTTCGAATATGTTGATATGACGTAAATATATTTCTAATTCTTCTAAATTCATATAGGACTCCTCTTAATCTGTAGATAGTTCATTATAACCTGTTTTTAATGCATTGTGAATATTTTTATTTCTAAGTAATATAAACCTGTAAACGCTTTTAATTAATAGAGAAGGGAAAGATAAATAATGGCAGAAAATAATAATAATGTATCAAGCGTTCCAATTGGAGAAAAAATAACATATGGATTTGGTAATTTAGCAGCTAATCTGATGATTACTACAGCAAATGGCTTTATTACTTATTTCTATACTGATGTTGTAGGGTTAACAATTTCAGTAGTGGGGTCAATTTTATTATTTGCTCGAGTATTTGATGGAATTACTGATATTCTAATGGGAGTGGTTGTTGACCGTACATCAACTGTAAAAGGAAAGGCTCGTCCATGGATTAAACGAATGATTATTCCATATGCTTTAGCACTTATTCTTTTATTTACGTCTCCATCGTTCTTACCACAAGAAATGAAGGCTTTTTATGCATTCGCTACGTATGTTATTGCTTTAGCAGGGGTCTATACAATGACAATGGTACCTTATAATACTATGTTAGGAACGACAACTTCTGATTCGAAAGAACGAGGATTCTTATCAACATCAAGAACGATTTTTGGATTTCTAGGAGCCTTTTTAGTTAACGGAATCGTATTAAAAGTTGTTGGAATGTTTGGTGAAGTAACAGACGCATCATCTTGGACAAAAATGGCTGCAGTTTTTGCTCTCGTGTCTGTAGTATTATTAACAATTCTTTATAAAAATTCAAAAGAACGTGTTTTGGAAACAAACGAAGCTTATGTAGCAGAACAAGTTGAGAAAGTACCCGTTATGGATAATGTAAAAGCATTATTTAAAAATAAATATTGGCTTATTATGATTTCAACAATGTTAATTGGGTTTATTAGTGCAGGGTTAGGTGGTATTAATATTTACTATGCACAATATATCCTCGGAGATATTGAAAAAGTAGCGGTTATCGGGATGTTATCATTTGCGCCGATCATCGTAGGGTCATTCTTTACACCAATTATTATGGCTAAAATGTCAAAACGTAATGCTATGATTTTAGGAAACCTAATTGTTATTTTAGGAACAGTAATTTTAGCATTATTCCCTGAAAATTATGATCTTATCAAAGTAGGATTAATTGTTCGTGGTCTTGGTTTAGCGCCAACAGCAGTTGCAAGTTATGCAATGCTAGGAGATGTAGCAGACTATGGTGAGTGGAAAACGGGCATTCGTTCAGATGGATTAATTTTCTCTGCTGGTACTTTTGGTGAAAAAGTTGGTTCAGGGTTAGGAGGATTATTGATTGGTATTGTAATGTCAATCGGCGGATACGTAGCTGGTGCGGCGGTTCAAACACCAGGGACGATTTTTGCAATCAAAGCTTTATTTGCATATATCCCAATTTTACTAGGTGTGATTTCAATTGTATTAATGTTCTTCTATGATTTAGATAAAAAATTGCCTGAGATTGTAAAGAATCTTCAAGAACGTTCGCAAGGCCTATCAAAACAATAAAATATTAAGGGAGATGCAAAATGCATTCTCCCTCATTCTGCTATAAGGAGATAAAGATAATGAATTTAAAGGGAAAACCATTTTATTTAGATGACTCTGCTGTTGAATGGGTTAACAAGACTCTAGAAAAATTAACCGAAGACGAAAAAATAGGACAATTATTCTTTCCAATTGGATTTTCTAATGAAAAAGAATATTTGAATCATTTAATCGATTTAGGTATTGGAGGATTATTTTTTAGACCTGGAGAGGCTAAAGAGGTCCAACAAGCATATGAATATATGCAAAGAAATAGTAAAGTACCTTTGTTAACAGCTGCTAACTTAGAAGATGGAGGAAATGGAGCATCCGTCGAAGGGACTGCTTTTGGGAATCAAATGGCAGTTGCTGCAACAAATCGAAAAAGTGATGCATATACATTAGGGAAAATTGCTGCAACAGAAGGAAAATCAGTAGGTGTAAATTTTGGATTTTCACCGGTTGTGGATTTAGATTTAAATTTTAGAAATCCAATTACAAATGTTCGTACATATGGAAGTGATGTAGAGCGAGTAATTAAGAATGCTAAAGAGTATATTCAAGCCTTTCATGATAATGGAAGCATGACATCAATCAAACATTTTCCTGGAGATGGTGTAGATGAACGAGATCAGCATTTACTTACTTCCATTAACTCTTTGTCAGTAAATAACTGGAGAAAAACTTTCGGTAGAGTGTATCAAGAGTTAATAGATTTTGGTTCGAAAGCGGTCATGATTGGACATATTGCTTTTCCTGCATATTCAGGTGATGACATGCCTGCAACATTAAGCCCTAAACTAATTAATGATTTATTGAGAACTGAACTTGGGTTTAATGGGCTTACGATTACAGATGCAACTCCTATGGTCGGATTTTGTTCTGCTATGAAGAGAAGTGAAGCAGTACCATATACCATTCAAGCAGGTTGTGACATGTTATTATTCAACCGTGTTTTAGAAGAAGATATCCAATATATGAAAGAGGGTTTAGCAAAAGGAATACTTACAAAGGAAAGATTAAATGAAGCAGTTACCCGTATTTTAGCAACTAAGGCATCGTTAGGATTACATGAAACTATAAACCATGGAAGTGCATCTTTCGAAGATTATAAAAAAGAACAACTAGATTTAGCAGATCGTTCTATTACTCTTGTAAAAGATACACAAAATATGCTTCCGTTAAATTTTGAGAATCATAAAAGAGTTCTTTTACAATTATTAGGTTCGTTTGACTCGAATGAGCGAGTGTTAAAGAAAGTAACAGAGGAATTAGAGAAACGAGGCTTTGAAATTACAGTTTATGAACCTGAAACAAACTTTTTTGATTTAGGGACAGTAGAGTCATTTTCAAATGATTTTGATGCAGTGTTGTACATCGCTAATATACAGAATGCTAGTAACCAGACTGTAGCTCGAATTCATTGGCATACATTATTTGGTTTAGGGAATAACATGCCTTGGTTTACAAAAGAAGTTCCTACTGCTCTCATTAGTTTTGGGAATCCATACCATTTGTATGATTTACCAATGGTTGAAACGGTGGTTAATGCTTATTGTAACTACGATCATTTTATTGAAATGGCTATTAAGAAGTTAACTGGTGAAAGTTCATTTAAAGGTGTAAGTCCAGTAAATGCATTCTGTGATAACAGTCTGTTGGAGGGATTAAAAAATGAAGATTAGTCATTTAAAAGTGAATGGAGTAGAGGCTCCATTAGGTTATCGATTTGATCACTTAACTTTTTCTTGGAGACTTGAAGGGCAGTTAGAAGAATCAGTGGAATGCAGAGTAGAAGTTTCTAAGGCAGAGACATTTTCTGAAATTTTATGGAGTGGAACAACTAAGAGTAGCTTTAACATCATTTCTACCGATTCTAATTTTCTGGAACCAAAAACAAAATATTATTGGAGAGTATGCTTTAGCAATCTTGAAGCTGTTAGTACTTTTGAAACTTCAAAAATGAATGAACCATGGAAGGCTAAATGGATTTCGTACAAAGGAGAAACAAAGGAGTCTATATCGTTCTCTAAGAAATTCTCGTTTTCAAAGGAAATCAAGCAAGCACGATTATATACTGTGGCCCATGGATTATATGAAGTAGCTATAAATGAAGTGAAATTGAGTGAAGAATATTTAACACCTGGGTATCATAGCTATGATTTATTGCAACAATATCAAACTTATGATGTAACAGAGTGTTTAATAGAAAATACTGAGGTTTCATTTATTGTAGGAAACGGTTGGTATCGTGGTCGTTTTCTTTTTGAAGGTGGCTTTGAAAATATTTACGGGAATAAGCAAAAGTTAATTGCAGAGTTGCATGTTGAATATACAGATGGGACTCTGGAACAATTTTATTCTGACGAAACGTGGACAGTAGAAACAAATTATATTCAAGAGAACTCTATTTATGATGGAGAAATAATTGATTACACTGCTGAGATAAGTGCGTTAACAACTGAAGTTATTGATGTTACTACATCATTGTTAGCACCACGTTTAGATTTACCTGTTGAAGTAGTAGCAGAATTTCAGCCACGCATATTTTTCGATACTAAAAATCAAATGGTTCTAGATTTTGGCCAAGAAATAACAGGGTGGATTTTCACAGAGTTACTTGAAGATAAAGAGTACGTAAGATTTCAGTTTGGAGAATTATTACAAAATGGGGCTTTTTATACGGAGAACCTTAGAACTGCCAAACAGGAATTTGTAATAAAAAATGCCAAAAAAAGTATGAAAGTACGACCACATTTTACATATTTTGGATTCCGTTATGTAAAAGTAGAGGGGCTAACGCAGGATGAAGCAGTTTTAGTGATTGCACAAGCACTGCAAAGTAAGATGGATGAAACGTTTGAATTTAGTTCATCCAATACTAAATTGAATCAACTGCTAAGTAATATTCGTTGGAGTCAAAAAGATAATTTTTTAAGCATACCAACCGATTGTCCGCAACGAGATGAACGTATGGGATGGACAGGAGACTTAACAGTCTTTTCAAATACAGCTTGTTACAACATGGAAACAAGAGCCTTTTTTGCACACTTTATGGAAAATCTGAAATTAGAGCAAGGCCTACTTGATGGGGCTACACCTTTTTTTGCTCCGGTTCCAAAAGTAGATGATGCAAAAAATCCATTTTTATCAAATGCAGGAGCAGCAGTTTGGGGAGATGCTGCGACATTTATTCCGTATAATCTCTATCGCCATTTTAGAGATAAAGGGTTGTTAAAACAGTATTTGGATTTAATGACAGATTGGGTGGATTGGATTTATCGACAAGATGAAGCTCGTGGTGGGAATAGACTATGGGACTTTGGTTGGCAATTAGGAGATTGGTTGGCGTTAGATAGTGGCATTAAAGGCTCAGTATTTGGTGCGACAGATTCTGCGTTGATTGCTTCTGCTTATTATTTTATTTCAGCAGATTATACTGCAAAAATGTTGTCTGTGTTGGAAGATAACAGAAGTGAATTTTATCAAACTTTAGCAAAAGAAGTACGCAATAAAATAATTCATACCTACTTTAATGGAGATGAATTAAATACAAATCCAGTGACGCTGCAATCAGAGGTTGAAAATATCCGACAATCTATGGCACAAAATTACGGAGGAGTTACAATTCCAACTGCAATCGATACGCAAACAGGATTAGCGGTATTGCTTCGTCATGGATTGTATCCAAATGAAGTTGCACGAGACAAACTGGCAAAACGGCTTCAAGAAAAAATGGCTGAGCATAATGGATATTTAACAACAGGTTTTGCAGGAACTGGAGATTTGCCACATGCATTACTAGACTCAGGGTTACGCGAAGAAGCTATAAATCTGTTACTTAAAAAGGAAACGCCAAGCTGGTTGTTTGAGGTTGAAATGGGCGCAACTACAACATGGGAACGATGGGATTCTATTCTTCCTAATGGTGAAATTAGTGGTACTGATATGAATAGTTTAAACCATTACGCTTATGGCGCAGTTGAAGATTTCATCATAGAAAAACTGATTGGAATTCAATTGCCAAATGTGTTGGACAAAACAGAGACGTATGTTATTCAACCGAATTTTACTAACCGTCTAGAATTTGTGAGAGGTGCTCTTCAAACTGCTAACGGCGAATTATCGGTTTCTTGGAGACTTAGTGGCGATGACGTGTTAGTAGATATTGTATTACCCGGACGTACACTTGCTAAATATGTGTCATCGAATGGTGATGAGGTCTACCTTAAACCAGGTCTTAATAAAATGAAAGATGTGATTGTATAATGAAAGGTGTGTTATTTGATTTGGACGGTATCGTGACAGATACAGCAACTTATCATTTTTCTGCGTGGAGTCAACTGATTAAAGATGAGTTTGGACTGACGTTACCAGATATTGTTGAAGAACGGACTAAGGGTGTCAGTAGAGAGGATTCGTTACGAATTATTCTTGAGGAATTGAATCTATCGGTGGATAAAGATAGATTCCAGTATTTAACAAATAGGAAAAATCAATGTTATATTGAATCGCTTAATCAATTGACGAGCGAGGATATTTTGCCAGGTATTTTTGAATTAATAAAAGAATTAAAACAAAAAGGTATAAAAATAGCATTGGCATCAGCAAGCCATAATGGTCCTTTTATCCTTGAGAAAATTGGATTGTTTGATTCTTTTGACACTATTGTTGATCCCGGAAAATTATCTAGAGGCAAACCTGATCCTGAAATTTTTGAAGTTGCATCTGCACAATTAGGTTTAACACCCAAGGATTGCGTTGGTATTGAAGATTCGATTGCAGGTATACAGGCTATTAATAGTGCAGGAAGTTGTTCTATAGGAGTTGGAGATGATAAACTTTCTGAAGCTTTTCGGAGAGTTTCAAGCACAAAAGAACTAAGTGTTACACTACTTCAAGACTCCTGGAAAAACTTTGTAAATGATAAACTATAAAGATAAAGAGCTGTTCTTTTAGAACAGCTCTTATTTATTGCGTATTTGTGAGGGCAGTTTCCCAAACTTCTCTTGGAATTGCTTATAGAAATATGTTTTGTTGGAGTAACCTACTGCTTGGCAAATTTTTTCAATCGAGAAGTTAGTGGATTTTAAGAGTAACTGAGCCATCATTAATTTCTTCTGATTGAGCAGTTCGGTAAATGTAGCATTTCCTTTTTCCTTAATCAGGTTACTTAAGTAGTTTTTATTAAAGTTCAATTGCTTAGCAGCCTGGGCAAGAGTCAAAGTGGAGTATTCCTGGTCGATTAATTCTAGTACTTGCACATACGGATCGTTCGTGGAACGAACAGTATCGCTAAGAGTTGGCAATGAACGAGCGAGTTCGAAGAGGAGAATACTTAAGTAATGTTCCAAGATTTGGTTGGAAAATGGTTTCGGATTAAAGTGTTCATTTAGCATTAATTCGATGATGTTCTTCGATTTGTTCGTTTTGTCCGATCGAAGAACAATAAAGTTTTCCGTAGATTGAATATGCGTATGACTTTTTAGGAGAAATTGATACAAAATGCTATTTTGTCCCTGCAGTTCCTCCAAATTTTTTAATGAAATTTGAGTATCTTTAAAAACGATATTAATTAGCAAATCGTCTTCGCCAAGTGCTTCGATTGCATGCGCGCTCCCTGCATCCATCAACAGGATGTCCCCCTCGTAAAACGTATAGGGTGTATCGTTAATAATTTGTTGACACTCCCCCTTCAGTACATAGTTCAATTCTAAAAATTGGTGCGTGTGTTTTGGATACGGAGCATAACGATTATGTTTGCTGATATAAATCGAGCGATTGGCTAGAAACAAATCATTTGTCAGACGAGGAAGGTCCGCTTTTTGGCTGTCATAATCGGGAATATGTTTTCCAGTTTCTTTTTGCTGGGATTCAATGGCTGTTTCTAGGGTTAAATAATCGATGATTGAAAGCATTTTCTTCTCCTGTATATTTGATACGATTTGGATAACTTGTTGTTATTGTAGCATAAGTCAAAACATAGTTAAATGAATTTGAGAGAACTGTAAAGGAGTAAAGTTATGAGTGTGCATGTAGCAGTAGATATCGGTGCTTCGAGTGGACGTGTCATTGTGGCAAAATATGAAGACAATCATTTCGAAGTAAGCGAAGTTCATCGCTTTAAAAATGGCTTTCAACAAGTGGACGGACATGATCGATGGAATATTGATGACTTGTTTCAAAATATTTTGATGGGTTTAGCAAAAGTAAAAGAGTGTGGCATTGAGGAATGTACGCTTGGAATCGATACTTGGGCAGTCGATTACGTTCTGGTAAAGGATGGAGAAAAATTAGGACATCCGATTGCGTATAGAGATTCGCGTACACAAAAAGGTGTAGAAAATGTCTTTGCAAAAATTACCAAAGAAGAGCTGTATTCAAAAACAGGAATTCAATTTCTGCCGTTCAATACGGTATTCCAATATGCAGCCGAGGGAAACGATGTATTACGAAGTGCGGAGAAGAGCTTACTGATTCCGGACTACTTAGCATATCAGTTAACAGGCGTAATGGTTGCAGAAGAGACAAACGCCTCAACGACTCAATTATTAAATCTGCATCACAAAACTTATGATGTAGAGTTGCTTGAAATTGCTGGAGTAACACCTCATCAATTACCAGAATTAGTAGCTGCAGGAACGTATATTGGAGATGTGACAGATGCCTTAAGAGCGGAGTATGATTTACCCGCGACCCATGTGTTTGCAGTAGCCACACATGATACAGCATCAGCAGTTGTTGGTGTCCCAGCAACTAATGAGCGTTTCGCCTATATTTCAAGTGGTACGTGGTCATTAATTGGAACGGAGCTGAAGGAACCGCTCATTACCGAAGAAACCCAGAAGCAGAATTATACCAATGAATGGGGAGCTTACGAGACCATTCGCTTTTTAAAGAACATCACCGGAATGTGGAGCATTCAGGAGATTGCTCGCATGCTGGACTACCAATATTCCTATCAGGAAATGGCTGATGCAGCAAAGAAAGTAGCTCCATTTGAACAATTCGTCGATTTAAATGATGACCGATTTACGAATCCACAAAACATGATTGAGGAAATTCAAGCGTATTGTAAAGAAACCAATCAGAAAGTACCAGAAACCGTTGGTGAATTGACGATGTGTGTGTACTCGAACCTCGCATTACTTTATGCGTATGAACTAGAACACTTAGAGCGACTCGTTGGACATTCTTTTGACGCGATTCATATTGTAGGCGGAGGGTCGAATGTATCCCTCCTCAACCAATTGACAGCTACAGTTACAGGGAAAACGGTTGTGGCAGGACCAGGTGAAGCAACAGCTCTAGGAAATTTATTAGTACAAATGATTGCAGATGGGAAACTTGAATCCCTGCAACATGCACGTCAATTCCTAAGAGAACAAAGCAAATTGAATATTTTTGAACCAGAAGAAAGTAAGAATAAACAACTATTACAACAATGGAAACAAATAACAGAAAGAGGGAAGAACCATGACTAATTCAGCGGTAAAACAAGCGTATGAAGTTGCGAAAAAGAGATACTCAGAAATTGGTGTCGATACTGATGAAGTATTGAAGAAATTACAAGGTGTTAAAATTTCAATGCATTGCTGGCAAGGGGACGATGTTCACGGATTTTGGAATGCAGACGGGGAGTTAACGGGTGGAATCTTATCAACAGGAAATTACCCAGGAGCGGCAAGAACACCTGAAGAATTAAGACAAGATATTGAAAAAGCATATTCTTTAATTCCTGGGAAACATAAATTAAACTTACATGCGATTTATCTTGATACAGATGAAAAAGTAGATTTGAACGAAATCGAACCACGCCATTTTCAAAAATGGGTGGATTGGGCCAAAGAACATCAAGTGGGGTTAGACTTTAATCCAACATTCTTTTCACATCCAATGATGAAAGATGGTTTTACACTTGCAAGCTCTGACCAAGAGGTGCGAGCATTTTGGATTGAACATGGGAAACGTTCACGTCGTGTAGCAGAATATTTCGGGAAAGAACTCGGTGAAACTTGTTATACAAATTTCTGGGTGCCGGATGGATTTAAAGATAATCCAGTGGACCGCTTAGCCCCTCGCAAACGTTTGATGGAATCACTTGATGAAATTTTCAGTGAAGAAATCGACGAGCGCTATAACAAGGATGCCGTAGAAAGTAAGCTATTCGGTATCGGAGCTGAAGCTTATACTGTTGGGTCTCACGAATTCTATATGGGATATGGTCTCACACGTGGAAAAATGATTTTATTAGATGCTGGGCACTTTCATCCAACAGAAACTATTTCTAACAAATTATCTTCACTTGCATTATTTAGTAAAGGCGTTATGCTTCATGTTTCAAGACCTGTTCGTTGGGATAGTGATCATGTAGTGATTATGGATGATGAGCTTCAAGAGATTGCAAAAGAAATCGTCCGTAATGATTTGCTTGATAAAGCAGTTATTGGATTAGATTTCTTTGATGCGACGATCAACCGTATCGCAGCTTGGGTTGTTGGAATGCGCAATACTCAAAAAGCATTATTGAAAGCTTTATTAGAACCAACAGAAGATTTAAGAGCCATTGAACTGGAACAAGATTTAACAAAACGATTAGTCGTGACGGAAGAGTTGAAAGACTTCCCATATGCTGATGTTTGGAATTATTTCTGCGAAATCAATGGTGTACCAGTCAGCTTGGCATGGTATAATGAAGTCAAAGCTTACGAAGAACAAGTATTATCACAAAGAAACTAAGGGAGAATTAGAAAATGACAAAATTTATTGAATCACCATCTGTTAAAAAATTATGTGAACTTACAAAAGAATCGTACTTACGTTACTGGGACGAACGTAATGGCGGGAACGTATCCGTACGCTTAGAAGCTAGTGAAGTAGAAGCGTATGAAGATGTGAAAGAAGTGAAACGTGTCCTCGACTTAGGATTCGACGCTTCAACACTTGCGGGCTACTATTACTTAGTAACAGGTACAGGCCGTTACTTCAGAAACGTCACAAACCAACCGCTTCTTGATTTAGGTTTGGTTCGTATTTCAGCAGACGGAAAAAAAGCAGAATTACTATGGGGATTCGAAGATGGCGGAAAACCAACCTCAGAATTCGCGAGTCACTTAATGAGTCACATAGAACGACTCAAAGTGAATCCAAATCATAAAGTTGTCTTCCATTGCCACCCAACAAACTTAATCGCATTAAGCTTTACACAACCATTAGACGAACGCCATTTATCAAGACTCCTTTGGAAAATGCAAGCCGAATCCATCGTTGTCTTCCCAGAAGGCATTGGCGTGATTCCTTATATGACACCTGGAACAAACGCAATTGGCGAAGCAACCGCTGCGAAAATGGCTGAGTTTCGAGCAGTGATTTGGCCACATCATGGATTGTTTGCATCAGGCGATACACTGGATGAAACATATGGTTTGATTGAAGTGATTGAGAAAGCTGCGATGATTTACTCTCAAGTCGGTGCACAAGGCGGAAAAATCCTACAAGAAATTACAGATGTACAATTACAAGAAATTGCGGAATACTTCAATATGACTCCGCATGAAGGTTTCTTAGACGTTTAATACGAATTGTTTATAGGGCAAGCTGAAAAGGCTTGTCCTTTTTTGCGTATTTGACAGCCCTCAAGTCGCCAACCGTGTACATTGCCCAAGAACTGTTGTAAAATAAAGGGGTAACTACAATAAAAAAGGGGTATTGACAGATGAGCTCAATTTACAAGGATGATAGCTTAACGCTACATACAGACCTATACCAAATTAACATGATGAAAACGTATTGGGAAACAGGCGTTTATGAGAAAAAAGCCATTTTCGAAGCGTATTTCAGAAAATTACCTTTTGAAAATGGATATGCGATTTTCGCTGGACTAGAACGCATCGTTCGTTACATTGAACAATTACGTTTCTCAAAAACAGATATTGACTATTTACGTGAACTAGGGCATTATCCAGAAGAATTCTTAACATACTTAGAAAACTTCGAATTTAAAGGAAGCATCCGCTCTGCAGTAGAAGGGGAACTCGTTTTCGCGAACGAACCACTAGTGCAAGTGGAAGGAACGCTTGCGGAATGCCAATTAATCGAAACAGCTTTATTAAATATCGTAAACTTCCAAACGCTGATCGCCACAAAAGCGAGTCGTGTCCGTATGGTTTCTGGAGATGATCCAGTACTTGAATTCGGTACTCGTCGTGCGCAAGAATTAGATGCGGCCATTTGGGGAACTCGTGCAGCATACATCGGTGGATGCGATGCGACAAGTAACGTTCGTGCCGGCAAGATGTTTGGCATTCCAGTTTCTGGGACACATGCCCACGCATTAGTGCAAGCGTACCGTGATGACTACAAAGCATTTAAAGCGTATGCTGAGAGTCACCGTGACTGCGTGTTCTTAGTGGATACGTATGATATTTTGAAATCAGGTGTTCCAAATGCCATCCGTGTAGCCAAAGAATTCGGCGACAAGATTAATTTCTTAGGTGTTCGTATCGACAGTGGTGATATGGCTTATATGTCGAAAAAAGTTCGTCAACAATTAGACGAAGCTGGATTTACAAAAGCAAAAATTTACGCGTCAAGTGACCTTGATGAGAAAACAATCCTCAACTTGAAGATGCAAGGTGCTAAAATCGACGTTTGGGGAATCGGGACTCGTTTAATTACGGCGTACGACCAACCAGCGCTTGGCTGTGTGTACAAGCTTGTAAGTATTGAAGACGAAAACGGCGTAATGGTGGATACAATGAAGATTTCAAACAATGCTGAAAAAGTATCAACACCTGGTAAGAAACAAGTATGGCGTATTACACGTAATTCAGACGGAAAATCTGAAGGGGACTACATTGCGTTATGGGATGAACGTCCAGATCAATTAGACGAACTCTTTATGTTCCATCCAGTCTACACTTATATCAATAAAACAGTGAAAGACTTCACAGCCCGTCCAATTTTACAACCGATTTTCGAAAACGGAAAATTAGTATATGAATTGCCAAAACTTCAAGACATTAAGGCGTATAAAGACGAGCAAATCGAAGCGCTATGGGATGAATACAAACGTATCTTGAACCCAGAGCAATATCCAGTTGACCTCTCTCAAAAGACATACGACCAAAAATTGGCAAGTATTGCGGAAATCAGAGAAGAAGTGCGTGTTAAAGCAGAACAGTTGGCCAAAGAAAACGCAAAGTAAGGGGAACATTATGAGACCATTACAACAAAAAATTATCGAAACGCTTCGTGTCAAACCGACCATCAATCCAGAAGAGGAGATTCGTAAAACCGTTGATTTCCTAAAAGCGTATCTGGTGAAGCATCCATTCTTAAATGGGTATGTTCTAGGAATTAGCGGGGGACAAGACTCGACGCTTGCTGGGAAATTGGCACAAATGGCGATTGATGAATTAAACGAAGAACAAGACCAAAAAATATATCGTTTCTATGCCGTGCGCCTTCCTTACGGTGTGCAAGCAGACGAACAAGATGCCATGGATGCGATTGCCTTTATGAAGGCAACGGACGTGCTACGAGTAAACGTGAAGGATGCGGTTGATGCGTCTGAACGCAGTATTGAAGCCTTAGGAATGGAAATCTCAGACTTCAATAAAGGAAATATCAAGGCGCGTGAACGAATGGTTGCTCAATATGCGATTGCAGGCCAAACAGGTTGTGCCGTAATAGGAACTGACCACGCGGCTGAGTCGGTGACCGGTTTCTATACGAAATTTGGAGACGGGGCTGCAGATCTCACTCCATTATGGCGTCTCAATAAACGTCAAGGCCGAGCGATGTTACAAGCACTAGGTGCTCCAGAACATCTATACTTGAAAGTTCCAACGGCAGACCTTGAAGAAGATCGCCCATCACTTCCAGACGAAGTAGCACTAGGCGTTACTTACGAAGAGATTGATGATTATCTCGAAGGAAAAGACATCAACGAAAAGGCAGCGGAGACGATTGAAAATTGGTATCAAAAGACAGAACATAAACGTCACTTGCCAATTACAATCTACGATGATTTTTGGAAATAAAGCTTAGAAGGCTATTCCTATCAGGCGACTGATAGGGATGGCTTTTTTGTTGGAAAAAGCAGAGTGTGGACTATGGAAAAACGTTGACATTTTAACAAAAACTGATATCTTAAGAACTATGAGAAGTTTGAGTAGATGATGGGAATAACTCAAACAAGAAAGAGAAGGATTAGAAAAGGGGATTGATGATGCAAACAAAAAACAAACTCTTCGGGGCAAGTTTTGAGCAATCGAAGAAAATTATTGATGAGAGTATTTTAACAGAAGATGGAGCAAGAATGGGTGTCTTGTCTTCGATGAGTTTTTGGAAAAGAACGACGGGGCTAGTAACTTTGTTAATGATATTTGCAATTTATGGTGCCGGAATTGGATTTCCAGATCAACTTCGCCAATCTACAGAAAATGTGCAAATGATTTCGCAACAATCTGCAGCACTTATTGGAGAAATAGGTCTCTATCTTCGACCAGTAATTATAGTGTTAATTTTTACTTTAATTGTTTTAACGGTGTTAAATATTGTGCCGAAGGGTAATTATGCAAATCAACTATTATATGGTATTTTCTATATACTTGTTCTTCAATTAGGAGCTTTCACTGCTTTATTACCAATGGCCATTGGGCTTACTATTGATGCATTTGGAGTTACGGCTTTTTATGTACAGATTATTTTGGTCTTATACTTTGTTAAAAAGTATATTATCGATGGGACAAAGAAATTTAAAGCATATCTATTTGATATTGGAGAGGAAAGAGTATCTGATTGGGATGTTCGATTGATGAGCTTTGTTAAAAAATATGGTGGAATCTTGTTGTTTCTAGCTATTTTAAATCGATGGACGCTTAAAATCGGTGAAAATGTAAATGGAGATCCAGAATTAGTGCGCATATTAATGGGCCTCTTATTCCCAATTTCTATGTTTGCATTCACATTGATGTTTGGAAAATGGATTGAATATTTGACTAGAACAATTTACTTCTATAAGTACCGTAAAGAATACAGAGAGTACTTTAATATTACCAATGAGCAGTGGTACGGGAAATTCTTTGCAAGATTTATGTCGAAATCATAATTGTTAGACTATCCTTTTATGGGATAGTCTTTTTTGTTCTTTCAAGCAGGGACTCTATTGAATTTAGGATTAGGAGTGCTATAATGAAAGTAACAATAGTCGGTTAATGGTTTTCAAATTCATTGGAGGTGGTCTTTATGGACTTAGTATTACCAATGTTTCTGGGGACGTTTGCACTGATGGGAGTTGCTCTATATTTGTTCTACTGGATCATCCGATTAGCCGTAAAACATGGAGTAGAATCCCAACAAAGGAAGTCACATTAACGGCTTCAGAAAAAGAAATAGAGGTGGCGTGCCACCTCTATTTTCGTGAGTGGAGGAAGACAATGAAAGAAATGAACCATTTTGGCGTGTATGGTGTTTGTATTCGCGAGGGACGTATCCTTTGCATCCGTAAGACGCGTGGACCATACCGCGGGAGATTTGATTTACCAGGAGGAACGCCAGAAGAAGGCGAGAGCTTGGTAGAAACGTTGAAGAGAGAAATGCTAGAGGAGACGGGATTCCAAGTATCTGCTATTCACCAAAATACGATTCGGGATGTGTTTGTGACGGTTCCGGAAATCGCGCGCGTGCATCATGAATTTGTGCTATTTACGATTGATGTTGAAGAAAAGGGCGCGCAAACGGTAGAGGACTTCGTGACGAGCGAAGAGAAGAACGATTCGAAGGGGATTCGTTGGGTTCCACTCGAAGAAGTCAGCATTGAAAATGCATCTCCACTCGTACTAGAAGCCGCCCGACCTTCAGAGACATTCGAGGCGAAGCATTACGAAAATTGGGAGATGTATGACGAAAATTTTAATCATTAAAATGAATTTAGCTATTTAAAGACCTCTGAATTTTTGTTAAAATAGAGGTATAGAAGATTCTTAAGTAATTTTTGACTCTTCATTGTAAGGGAAAATAGGGGGCGTTAAAATGGAAGTCAAGGTTGTAAAAACACAAGAAGAAGGTGCGCAAGTTGCATTTGAAATTTTCAAACGTGCGCACGGCGAAGGAGCAAAAGTATTTGGATTAGCTACGGGATCAAGTCCAGTAGGATTATATGAATTGCTAAGAAATAGCGATTTAGATTTCTCAGATCGTATCTCAGTGAACTTAGACGAATATGTGGGGTTAGCACCAACGGACGAACATAGCTACGCTTATTTCATGGATGAACATCTTTTCAATGCGAAACCATTTAAACATAGCTATTTACCAAACGGTTTAGCCGAAGATGTCGATGCAGAAGTCGTACGCTATGAAGGCATTCTTCAAGAAAATCCAGTGGACTTACAATTATTGGGTATTGGTAGTAACGCGCATATCGGATTCAACGAACCAGGTACACCGTTCACTCAACGCACGCACAAAGTTCATTTAACAGAATCTACCATTGAAGCGAACAAACGCTTCTTCGAAAAAGAAGAAGATGTACCACGCTACGCTTATTCAATGGGATTACAATCCATCATGGATGCCAAAGAAATCGTGTTGATTGCATTCGGACCTAAGAAAATTCATGCGATTAAAGGATTAGTGGAAGGACCAATTACTGAGGAAGTTCCAGCAAGTATTCTACAAAAACATCCTAAAGTAACAGTGATTTGTGATGAAGCAGCTGCAGCATTATTAACAAAATAAATATAAAGACAAGGCGCCTTTCGGGTAACGGAAGGCGTCTTTTTTTGTCTTCAATACCGCTGAAAATTAACATATTTGTTAATTAACAGTTATGTTAATTTCTAGTTTTCAAAATTTTTTCTGAAAAGTTTTGGCAAACCTAAAAAAGTACTTGACGAATTATATTTTTTAGGATAACCTAATAATTGTAGAATCTACATATTTTGAAAGGATGAATTCATTGATTACGATTAAAAATGTTGGGGTATCGTATGCGATGCAACCACATGTTTTAAAAGATTGTAATGCAACCATTGAAGGACCAACTATTACCGGGATTATCGGGCCCAATGGTGCAGGTAAATCAACATTATTAAAAGCAATATTAGGACTGATTCAATCGTCAGGAGAAATTCTGATTGATGGAGAACCCGCAAAAAAAGTATTAAAAAAAATCGCCTATGTCGAACAAAAAAGCCAGATTGACTTTACATTTCCAATCACTATTCGTGAGTGTGTTGCTTTAGGAAGAACTGTTAAAAAGAAACCATTCCAACGATTGACGAAAGAAGATTGGGAAAAGGTCGATGCAGCCATTGAAGAAGTTGGATTAACGGATTTAGCCTCTCGCCAAATCGGGGCTCTTTCTGGCGGTCAATTCCAACGTGTACTATTAGCACGTTGTATGGTTCAAGAAGCACAATATATTTTCCTTGATGAACCATT
>CAUUUT010000002.1:0-69032 GCA_963548485.1 uncultured Streptococcus sp. | reverse complement strand
ACGTGCGGATAATTGTCGGAAAGGAACGCGAAAGCTACGAGCCCGAACTCAACTACAGGATGTGAGAAAAGGCGGTCATAGGCGATGACGGTTCGCAGGTTAGCCGCAAAGGACTGTTTACAGTCGTGCAAAATCCTTCACAGTGTGAAGGATTTGGGTGTGGGCATTGCAAATGATATTGAATGGTTAGTTTATAAGACAATACAATTTAAATTATTTGCAGTATTAAACCTAAACTCGAAAGTCAATAAACCACTGTGTCTAAGTAAAGACATAAAACTTTTGAACAGAAAAAAATTAACATATATGTTAATTCACACATTTGTTAATTTCACTATACATATTTTATTTTTACCAACATTATTTTAGAAAAAGGAGACTTCTATGACGCAAATTCTAGATGGGAAAGCATTAGCTGGAAAAATAAGAGAAGGACTAAAACAGGAAGTACAACAACTTTCTAAGAGTGGAGTCACACCTTCGCTAACAGTTATTCTCGTTGGAGAAGACCCAGCTAGCCAAGTGTACGTGCGTAACAAAGAACGTGCAGCAACAGAAGTAGGCATTTATTCAAACGTGATTCGCCTCGCTGAAGAAACGACACAAGAAGAACTATTAGCATACGTGAATACACTCAACGATGACGCTAGCGTTCACGGGATTTTGGTGCAATTGCCCCTACCAAAACACATTGATACAGAAGAGGTCTTAGAAGCGATTGTTCCTGAAAAAGATGTGGACGGGTTCCATCCTGTGAACTTAGGGAAGTTGTTGCAAAAGGATGAATCAATTGTTCCATGTACACCACAAGGAATCATGGAATTCTTCAAGGAATACAATATTGACCTTGTTGGGAAAGAAATGGTCATTATCGGCCAAAGTACGATTGTCGGCCGTCCAATGGCGCTTTTAGGATTGAATCATGGAGCGACAGTTACAGTTTGCCATAGCCGTACCAAAGATTTAGCTAAAGTTGCTAAACGTGCTGATATTTTGATTAGTGCAGTTGGAAAAGCAGGGCTTATTACAAAAGACTTCGTGAAAGAAGGAGCCGTTGTCATCGATGTCGGGATTAATCGTAATGAAGCAGGGAAACTTTGCGGAGACGTTGATTTCGAAGGGGTGGCGCCACTTGCAAGTGCCATTACACCAGTTCCAGGTGGAGTGGGCCCAATGACGATTGCAATGCTACTAGCCCAAACTGTAAAAAATGCAAAAAGTAAGAAGGAGTAGGACATGGAACAAGAATACTTAACCGTCAGTGCGCTGACGAAGTATATTAAAACTAAATTTGACCGTGATCCGCACTTAGACCGCGTTTATTTGACGGGAGAAATTTCGAACTTTAATAAAAATAGTGTGCATAAGTATTTCAACTTGAAGGATGAAAATGCGATTATCGCAGCAACGATGTTCCAAGGAGCATACAAGAAAATTCAATTCCAACCTGAAGAAGGGATGAAGGTTCTTGTGATTGGACGTGTTACGGTATACGAGAAATCCGGAAAATACCAAATGATTATCGAGCACATGGAACCAGATGGGGTTGGAGCTCTTTATCAAGCCTATGAACAGTTGAAGAAGAAATTAACGGAAGAAGGCGTATTTGCCGGACCAAAGAAACCAATTCCTGTATTTCCAAAGAAAATTGCGATTCTAACCAGTGATACAGGCGCTGTTATCCGAGACATTCAAACGACAGTAGCTCGACGTTTTCCAATCGCGCAACTCGTGTTATATCCAACCGTGGTGCAAGGAGTACACGCTGTTCCAAGTATTCTTAAAAACTTAGACTTAGTAGAACAATCGGATGCCGATGTGGTTATCATTGGTCGTGGTGGAGGTTCCATTGAAGACTTATGGGCCTTTAATGAGGAGCCGGTCGTTAGACGTGTCGCTTCATTCTCCCTCCCAATCATTTCGAGTGTAGGGCATGAGACAGACACGACCTTAACAGACTTTGCCGCGGACCAACGTGCAGCTACACCGACTGCCGCAGCAGAACTTGCAACGCCGGTCTTAAATGACATTCATTTAACCCTTGGAAACTTAACAGGTCGCTTACAGACAACGATGCTCAATCAGTTGAATACAAGAAAAGAGTTATTAAGTAAATTAGAGAAGTCTGGTATTTTTGTAAAACCAGAGCGGATGTATGAAGTCTATGCACAACAAGTCGATCAATTACGATTAAAATTAATGCAAGGCATGCAACAAAGACTTCACCTGGCTAAACAACAGTCGATGCAATTTACGCACCGTCTGCAATTAGTGTCACCAGAACAACTATTAATTCAACAAAAGCAAAAGCTCGAATGGTTGCATAAGCAATTAGTCGATAGTAATCAAAATTACTTACAGGATAAGCAAATCCGGTTCCAACAATTAGTGGAGAAGCTAGATTTACTTAGTCCACTCAAGATTATGACGCGTGGATACGGTATTGTGTTTAAAGACGGCGATATTGTGAAATCCGTTGACCAAATTGAAGAAAAACAACCAATTGAAATCAGACTCAGTGATGGTTTAGTGAATGCTACTGTCACAGCAAAAAATAAGGAGAGTTTATAATGGCTAAAAAAGAAATGAAATTCGAAGAAGCAATGGGTGCCTTAGAACAAATCGTGCGCCAATTAGAAAGTGGAAATGTTCCATTAGACGAAGCGCTTGATAAATTCAAAGAAGGAATGGAATTAAGCCAATTTTGTAATGAAACATTGACAAAAGCGGAAGAAACCGTTCGTGCGATGATTACAGTGAATGCAGAAGGAAAAGAGGCATAATCTTATGGTGAAGGATGTTATTCAACAACTTCAGCAAGATGTAGCTATTCACTTAACGCAGCTGATTGAAAATAGACCTTCAGAAGCAAGGTTGAAAGAAGCGATGCTATACGCTGTACAATCAGGCGGAAAACGTATTAGACCACTTTTAACACTAGCAGTTGGTTCTTCTGGAACAGCCAATAATGAAGCAACGTTAGACTTAGCATGTGCCTTAGAGATGATTCATACGTATTCTCTAATTCATGATGACTTACCAGGAATGGATGATGATGACCTGCGTCGTGGTCGTCCAACCCTTCATAAGGCGTTTGATGAAGCGACTGCGATTTTAGCAGGGGATGCATTACTCACATTAGCATTCGAGGTTGCTGCGAATGCCAATTTAGAAGCGGGTCCGTTAGTGGAAGCCGTGAAGATTTTATCAACTGCTTCTGGTATGAGCGGCATGATTTCAGGCCAAATGAAAGATATCGCTAGTGAAGAAGTGACGATTACTCTGGAACAAATGAAAGAAATCCATCGTGAGAAAACAGGCGAGTTGTTACTAGCTGCCGTACGTCTTGGAAATCTTTTTATCGATGATGCGAAGATGAAAGAAGCTTTCGTTTCGTATGCGACTCACTTTGGTCTAGCGTTTCAAATTCAAAACGACTTGCAAGATGTTTGCTGGACAAGTGAGCAAACCGGTAAAGAAACAGGTAAGGATTCAGAACTAAGTAAAAATACGTATCCGAGTCTCTTAGGAGTAGAAGGGGCAAAAGAGGTCTTAGCAAGCGAAATCACCTCTTGTAAGCGTGCATTGGAAGAAGTGGTATTTACGCCAGAAAACGAGCAAACAAAGGCGCTACTCGTTGAATTTTTAACGTATTTAGAAATATAGGAGTAACAAATGGAAAAAGAACGTGTGGATATTCTAGTCGTCCAACAAGGATTGACAGATTCCAGAGAAAAAGCCAAACGTCTTGTCATGGCAGGACAGATTGTGGATGCGGTGAACCATAACCGATACGATAAGCCAGGAGAGAAAATTCCTGTGACGAGTTCATTAATGATTAAAGGGGAACCGTTGAAATATGTGTCTCGTGGTGGCTTGAAATTAGAAAAAGCCTTAAAAGAATTCGATGTCAGTGTTGATGGAAAGATTCTATTAGATATTGGTGCCTCTACAGGTGGCTTTACAGATGCGGCCTTACAAAATGGTGCTAAACAAAGTTACGCGCTTGATGTGGGGTATAACCAATTAGATTATAAACTTCGCCAAGATGAACGTGTGGTTGTTATGGAGCGTATGAATTTCCGTTTCGCAACACCAGATGATTTCACAAAAGGGAAACCAGATGTGGCTTCGATTGACGTATCATTTATCTCATTGAAGCTGATTTTACCGCCATTAAAGCCAATTCTAAAAGAAGGCGGGGACGTGCTCGTGTTGATTAAACCACAATTCGAAGCGGGTCGTGAGCGCATTGGGAAAAAAGGGATTGTGAGTGATCCAAAAGTTCATGAAGATGTATTAGTGGATATTTTAAGCTTCAGTGAACAAATCGGATTTACCGTTGAAAAAGTAACGTATTCACCAATTACTGGTGGAAGTGGGAATATTGAATTTTTAGCGCATTTAAAAAATACAGATCCAAGTGAAGTTCATTCGTTTGAAGAACTCGCGCGTGAGACTGTAAAAGAAGCGCAACGATTAAAAAAGTAAAGGGTGACGAACTTGATTCAAGAGATTTATATTAAAAATTTTGCCATCATCGAAGAAGTTCAGTGTACGTTTGAAAAAGGGATGACGGTTTTAACCGGGGAAACAGGCGCTGGGAAATCGATTATTATTGATGCGGTTGGCCTATTGATTGGTGAACGTGCATCTCTCGAAATGATTCGTTATGGTGAAGAAAAGTCCTTGATTCAAGGTGTTTTCCGAATTGAGGATCCTTCTGTTGTTGAAAAACTTCAAGAATTTGGGGTTGAAGTCGTTGAAGACGAATTAATGATTCAACGTGAACTATTGCAAAATGGAAAATCGAACTGCCGTATTAATGGACAGTTAGCCACAGTAGCGCTCCTCAAACAAATCGGACTGTATTTAATCGATATCCATGGCCAAAATGAGCATTTCTTATTATTAAACGAAGAGAAACACTTAGGGTTATTAGATGAGTTCGCACACCATCAAATGGGTGAATTAAAAGATTCGTACGATGAAGCTTATGCAAAAGTCGTAGCCGCTAAACAAGAACTCAGAGCGTTGCAAACAGCAGAAAAAGAAGACGCACAACGCGTAGATATGTTGAAATTTCAATTACAAGAAATCGAAGAAGCCAATATTTATGTGGGTGAGGAAGAACAATTAAGCGAAGAAAAAGAGTACTTTACACACTTCCAAAAAATTCAAACGGCACTTCAAACAGCGCTTGCTGCCCTTGAAGGGGAAGAATATTCAAGTGTCGATGCCATCGGTGAAGCAACACGTGAAGTGGAAAGTTTGGAGTCCATTTCAACAAGCTTCAAGACCCTTTCTACGCAAATGAGCGAGGCTTATTATCAATTACAAGACGCTGCGAGTGCGATCCGTCATGAAATTGAGAATGCTGAGTTTGATGAAGAACGTCTGGCCTTTATCGAAGAACGTCTCGATGTTTACTATCAATTAAAACGTAAATATGGGGATGATGCAGAAGAAATTCTAGCCTTCCAAGATAAAGCAAGAGATGCTTTGAATAAGATTGAAAATAAAGAAGCGTTAATTGCTGAAACTGAAAAAGTGTTGAAGCAGGCCACTCTTGAAGCCTTCGCGATTGCAGAGAAGATTTCAAGCATTCGTCGTGAAGTCGCTAAACGCTTAGAGGCAGCTATTGTGAGTGAATTGCACGGCCTCTATATGGAGAATGCGCAATTTGCTATTCAATTTGAGACATCAGAAGCCTTACTTGAAACTGGAATTGACATTGTTGAATTTTATATTTCGACGAATAAAGGGGAACCATTGAAGCCTCTTAGCAAGATTGTTTCTGGTGGTGAGTTGTCGCGTATTACATTAGCGATGAAATCCATCTTCACGAAAGAACAACTCGTTGGAACGATTATTTTTGACGAAGTGGATACAGGAGTCAGCGGACGTGTGGCGCAAGCAATTGCTTCTAAAATGCACTATATTTCTGAATACGCGCAAGTGTTGAGTATTACGCATTTACCACAAGTGGCAAGTATGGCGGATACGCATATTCATATTGAGAAAGTTGAAGAAGGCGAACGGACGCATACGATTCTGAAAGTAATGAATGAAACAGAACGTACGGAAGAAATCGCACGTATGCTTTCAGGTACAACGATTACAGCATTAACACTTGAAAATGCAAAAGAATTATTACAAATTTCAAACGCAATTAAACAGGAAAATGATACACGAGCAGAAGGTGAGCGCAAATGACAAAAATCTTTGCACATAGAGGGAGTAAAGGAACTCATCCAGAAAACACACTTGCTTCATTTAAAGAAGCTGTGCGTGTGGGAAGTGAGGGTATTGAGCTGGATGTTCATTTAACAAAGGATGGACATTTAGTCGTTATTCATGATGAAACGGTCGACCGTACAACTAATGGAACCGGAGAAATTAGAAACTTAACACTAGCAGAAATTAAAGCAATGGATGCAGGAAGTTGGTTTCACAACTCCTTTGCAGGTGAGAAGATTCCCACACTTGAAGAGGTGCTTCACTTATTAAAAGAGTTGAACTTTAACGGGCAATTAAATATTGAGTTAAAAACAGATATTATTCAATATGAAGGCCTTGTTGAGAAATGTCTCGCATTGCAAAGTACTGCTACTTGGCCATTTGCAATTGTCTATTCTAGCTTTAATCCTTATACACTTGTTGAATTGAAACAAGCAAATCCCTCTCAAGAAATTGGGCTGCTCTTTGAGTCAACAGAGTGGGCAAATAAAGGCGATGCCATTCTTAAAAAAGAATCGTATCATCCTGATTTGAAGTTACTCGATTGGACGCTTGAATGGAATACGAATCAGTTGCCTTTACGTGTATGGACCGTGAATGAAGATAGAGACATGAACCGTTGTTTTGAATTACAGATTGAAGCTATTTTTACGGACTTTCCGGAAAAGGCGTTACAATTAAAGGAGAACTATGAGCGATAAGCTACCAAAAATTATAATTATCGTGGGACCAACTGCGGTAGGAAAAACTGCTCTCAGTATTGAACTTGCAAAACACTTCAATGGCGAAATCATTAATGGAGACTCGCTTCAAGTGTATAAGGGGCTTGATATTGGAACTGCAAAAGTGACCGAGGAAGAAAAAGAAGGCGTTAGTCATCACTTACTAGACATTTGTGAGTGGGATGAACCTTTTACAGCAAGTGACTTTAAAGAGAAGGCAGAAGCAGCGATTGCAGAGATTACGAGTCGCGGGAAACTACCGATTATCGTCGGGGGTACTGGCCTTTATATCGAAGGGCTATTATATGGGTTTCATTATAGCGGAGAGGGTTCCAACGATCCGGACTTTCGTTTATTAAAAGAAAAAGAACTGGAAGAAAAAGGGTCGCAGGCGCTTTGGAATGAACTGAATGAGGTAGACCCTGAGGCTGCTTCTAAAATTTCGGTCAATAATCCTAGACGTGTGATTCGTGCGCTAGAAGTCATTCATGCGACCGGTAAGAAATTTTCAAGCCTAGAAATTCAAAAAACGCCGCACTATGATGCGTTTATTGTTGGTTTAAATACAGACCGTGCACTTCTATATGAGCGCATTAATTTGCGTGTAGAACTGATGTGTGAGGCCGGTCTTGAAGAAGAAGCAAGAGATTTATATGAAAAATCAAAAAATCTAGATATCCAATCCATTAGTGGAATTGGATATAAGGAATGGATTCCGTATTTTGAAGGGGAACAGTCGCGTGAGGCGATTATTGCGACCATTCAACAAAACTCAAGACGATACGCGAAACGACAATTAACGTGGTTTAGAAATCGTCTTCCACAAATTCGTTGGGTGAATTTATTAGAGAATCCGAACGAGAAAGAAGAACTATTAGAAGAACTATCAGCTTTTGTAGAGGAGGGATAGAATGGAACAAAGAGAACGCGTATTAATCGTAAGCGTACAAACGACGCAAACGGATGAGGATTTCGCATATGCCAACCAAGAGCTGGCGCAATTAGTCGATACAGCGATGGGTGAAGTAGTTGCTACCGTTACCCAAAAACGTGAGTCGATTAGTGGACGTACCCTTGTTGGAAAAGGAAAAGTGGAAGAAATCAGCCATCTTGTCGATGAACTAGAAGTGGACCTTGTTGTATTCTATCAATCGCTCACAGGCTCGATGGTGAAAAATCTCAATGAAACGATTAACTGTCGAATCATTGACCGTGTGCAATTGATTTTAGATATTTTTGCAATGCGTGCTCGCTCTAAAGAAGGGAAACTTCAAGTCCAGCTGGCGCAATTAAATTACTTACTACCTCGTCTTTCTGGGCAACGTGAAGGCTTGTCTCGTCAAGGTGGGGGAATCGGAACACGTGGTCCAGGGGAAACGCGTTTAGAAACCGATAGACGTTATATTCGTAAACAAATCCAAGATATCGAAGAACAGTTAGAACAAATCAAGAAACACCGTGAACGTTCACGCGAGAAGAGAAAGAGTTCTAATGGATTCCAACTTGGATTAATCGGGTATACGAATGCTGGGAAGTCTACGCTTTTAAATCAATTAACACATGCGGGTACATACCAAATGGATCAATTGTTTGCAACATTAGATCCATTAACAAGACAAGTGGACTTGTTCCCAAGCTTTGAAGTCACTTTAACGGATACAGTTGGATTCATTCAAGAGTTGCCAACGACATTGATTCATGCGTTTGAATCAACACTTGAAGAAAGTGCAGATGTCGATTTGTTAGTTCATGTCGTGGATGCGTCAAATGCTCAATTTTCACTACATGAAAAGACAGTAATTGATTTAGTAAATGACTTGGAAATGCAAGAAATTCCGATGGTCACAGTCTACAATAAGATAGATTTGATTGAAGGCGAATTTCAACCAAATCTTTACCCATCGATTCAAATTTCTGCAGTGAAGGAAGCAGATGTGGAACGATTAAAAGCTTTCTTGAAAGAACAAGTAAAAACACAAATGACGTACTATGAAGAATGGTTAGAAGTGACCCAAACGAAAGAGTTGAATCAGCTTCAACAGCGTACTCTTGTGGAGTCATTAAACTATGATGAAGAGAAGAATCAATATTGCGTAAAAGGATATCGTAAATAGAATTTTTAAACGGCTTGAAACTTTGAATTCAAGCCGTTTTTTGTGGCGTAAATTTGTAATCTAACCCCAAAACGCGTATAATATTGAAGATAAGGAATTTTTCAGGAGGTCATCATGAAAGAGATACAAGCACTCTCAGCAATTTTAAAAGAGAAGTTCGATATTTCGTTTAAAAACGAGGCATTGCTCGTCGAAGCGATGACTCACTCTTCGTATGCCAATGAGCATAAAGAGATGAAGGGAATCTATAATGAGCGCATCGAGTTTCTTGGAGATGCCGTTTTGGAACTCAATATTTCAGATTGGCTTTTTAGACAATTTCCTCATTTTAAAGAAGGACAATTAACAAAACTTAGAGCTCAAATTGTTTGCGAAGATAGCTTATCGATGCTTGCAAAGGAATGTTCTCTAAATGAGTATATGCTTCTAGGAAAAGGAGAAACATTGAGCGGTGGACGTGAAAAGCCAGCAGTTCTCTGTGACGTATTCGAGGCATTTGTTGGTGCTCTTTATTTAGATAAAGGCATGGAAGAAGTACAACGTTTCTTAGACCAAGTGATTGTTCCTAAAATAAATAATGGACGTTATGAACTGATTACTGATTTCAAAACAGAATTACAAGAGTATTTACAACAAAACGGTACCGTTCATATTCGCTATGAATTGATTAAAGAAGAAGGACCTTCGCATGATAAAGTATTTACCGTTCAAGTAACAGTGGATGGGAAGAAATACAAAACTGCGAGTGGTAAAACGAAGAAAGCAGCCGAGCAAATGGCCGCAAAATTGACTATGGAAGAATTAACAAAGAGTTCACTTTCATAGAAAGAAAGGATTAAAGCATGCAATTAGAAAAAATTGAAATGTCGGGATTTAAATCATTTGCCGATAAGACAACAATTGAATTCGATAAAGGCGTGACTGCGGTTGTAGGACCTAATGGTAGTGGAAAGTCCAATCTTTCTGAAGCCATTAAGTGGGTTCTTGGGGAACAATCGGCTAAAAGTTTACGTGGGAAACGCATGGATGACGTAATTTTTGCAGGTTCGCAAACAAGAAAACCAGTGAATATTGCAGAAGTGAATCTATATATCAACAACGAAGACAAAGTGTTGGCGACCGATCAAACACAAGTCGTGTTAACGCGTCGTTTGAACCGTAATGGGGCAAGTGATTTCTTAATTAACAAGAAACCAGTTCGTTTGAAAGATATTACAGACTTAATGATGGATTCAGGGTTAGGGAAAGACTCGTTTGCGTTGATTTCTCAAGGGAAAGTTGAGCAAATCTTTAACGAAAAGCCTGAAGAACGTCGAATGATTATCGAAGAAGCGGCCGGAGTATTAAAATACAAAGACCGTAAGAATCAAGCCCAACGTAAATTGAATCAAACGCAAGACCACTTGAATCGTGTGGAAGATATTCTTCATGAGATTGAAGGACAATTAGCACCACTGGAAGAGCAACGTGAAAAGGCGATTGCGTATGTTTCGAAGAAAGAACAGTTAGAAGATGTTGAAACAGCACTTTTAGCAGTAGAAATTGAAACGTTAAATGCGCAGTGGAAAGTAGCTCTTCAAGAAGTAGAACAACTGCAAGAGCAATTAGCGCAAACGGAAGCAACATTAGAGGCTCTTCAAGTCGATATTGAAGAAAATCAAATGCAACTTGAAACACTTAATGTAGAGTTAGATGCTAAGCAAGAAGAATACGTGGAATTAATCCAAAAAGTTGAACAATTGGATGGTCAACGTAAAGTATTCGAGCAACGTCGTCAATTCGCTGAACGTAGTGATGAGGAAAATCAAGAAGCATTAGCCGTTGCTCTTCGTGAGTTAGAAGAAGTGGAAGCAAAACTAGCACAGCTTGAAAAGAATCAAGTCGAGCGTAAGGTTGAATTAAAGAATGTAGAAGAGGCTTGGAGTCAATTAGTTGAAGAATTAGACCAATTAAGTCAGAGTAACGAGGAAAATGTCAAAGATCTTCAAAATCGTTATATTGAACAATTACAAGAAATCTCACGTTTATTAAACCAAGAGAAAAACTTAGAGAAGGCAATGGAAGTCAATCAAAACACTCAAGAAAAAATGATGGAGCGTTTTGATTCCTTCGAGGAAGAACATCGTGCTTTAGAAGAAAAATCAAATGCGTTTATTGAAAAAATCGAGGTAACTACAAAAGAAAAAGAAACAGTTGCCAAACAACTTTCTAAGCTAAAAGAAAAACTTGCTAAAGTGAGTGAAGAACATTCAACTCTTTCTAGTGAAGGGATGGAAAAAGAACGCCATCTTCAACAATTACAAGCAACCGTTCGAAGCTTGAAACAAGTTTCTGAAGACTATGCGGGTTACTATCAAGGTGTTCGTGAAGTTCTTAAACATAAATCAGAATTGCCGGGAGTAGTGAATTCTGTTGCGGAACTGATTCGTGTGGATGAGAAATTAACGACAGCGATTGATATTGCTCTAGGAGCAACGAGCCAACATATCGTTGTAACGGATGAGAAGGCTGCTGCCAAAGCGATTACCTATTTAAAAACAAATCGTCTAGGACGTGCAACGTTCTTACCATTATTGATTATTAAAGAAAAACAAGTACCAGATACCGTTTTAAGCCAAGCGAAAAAAGTCGATGGTTTTATAGGAATCGCTAGTGAACTCGTTTCAACGGATAAAAAATATACGTCTATTATCAAAAACTTACTTGGAACAACGCTTGTAACCACAACGTTAGCAGTAGCACAACAATTGGCGAAGCAACTAGGTTATCGTTATCGTTTGGTTTCTCTTGAAGGAGACGTTGTCAATGCTGGTGGTTCGATGACAGGGGGAGCTTCTAAGAACTCTGGCCAACAATCACTTGTTCGACGTAACAGTCAATTAGAAACAGTGACGAAGCAATTCGAAGAAGCAAAAGCGGAATATGAAAAATTATCAGCACAATTCCAAAAAGTGACCGCTGAAAAGAACAAGCTAGAAGAAGAGTATCGTGAAATGAACTCAACTTATGTTCAACTCGAACAAGAGCTTAATCAATTAGAATTTCAATCAAAATTTGCACTTGAAGAAGTTCAAAAACATGAGCGTATTCAACAAGCAAATCAATTTGAGATGGATGAATTGATTGAAGCGTATGAGCAATTGGAAGAACAATACGTTGAGAATCATGAAAAATTAGCAGCTTTACAAAAGGCGAATAAAGCGTTGAAAAAAGAATTGGATTATCTTCAATTATCGAACGAAGATAAATCTCAACAAATCCAAGAGAAACAAAAAGAACTGCAAGAACTTGGAACAAATCGCGCTCGTGTACAAGAACAATTTAACCAAGAAAAACGTGAAATTCATCAAACAAAACTTCAAAAAACACGTTTAGAAGATCAAATTGAACTATTACACTCTAAGAAATCTGAACAATCTCGTAATCAAGAGGAAGATGAGGCTATTTACGCAAGAATCCAAGAAGAGTTTGACGCGTTAAAAACTCAAGTGGATGAATTGGATGCCCTCATTAAAGAGTTACGTGAAGAACGTGCAGCTTTAGAAATTCATGTGAAGCAGTCTGAAGCAGCTCGTACGCAAGCACAACATCAATTACAAGATCAATTTAAGAATCAAACTCGATTAGAAACAAAAGCAAATCGTTTCGAAATCTCAATTGACCAAAAATTAACGTACTTGAGTGAAGAATACGAGTTAACATTTGAAGCAGCAATTGCTAAAACAACACTCGACATGTCGATTGAAGAAGCTTCAAAACTTGTTCGTAGTTTAAAACAACAAATCGAACAAATGGGTGCTGTTAACTTATTAGCGATTGAAGAGTTTGAAGCGGTACAAGAACGATTCACATTCTTAACAGCGCAACAACAAGATTTACTTGAAGCAAAACAAACGTTAGAAGAAACCATTACTGAAATGGATCAAGAGGTAACAACTCGATTCAAGACAACGTTTGATGCGGTAAGTAGTCAATTCGAACGCACATTCCCGCGCTTATTTGGTGGAGGACGTGCAACGCTTGAATTAACAGATCCAGATAACCTTCTTGAGACAGGGATTGAGATTATCGCTCAACCACCTGGTAAAAAGTTGCAATCACTCAGCTTACTTTCTGGTGGAGAACGTGCCTTTACGGCTATCGCTTTACTATTTGCAATTCTTGAGGTCAAACCAGTTCCATTCTGCTTACTCGATGAGGTTGAAGCAGCTCTGGATGAGGCTAACGTTGCTCGTTATGGACGTTACTTGAAGGAATTTACGAATAGTACTCAATTTATCGTTATTACTCACCGTCGTGGTACGATGGAAGAAGCAGATGTATTGTATGGAGTAACTATGCAAGAATCTGGTGTCTCAAAACTTGCTTCTGTTAAGTTTGAAGACTTTGATGAATTGGAAGAAGTTAAATAATAGATAAGAGGTAGATTTTTATGTCTACCTCTTATTTTTTGCAGTACGAAGCGGCCCGTTTTGTGGTATAATATACTAGATACGTTCAATGAATGTATAATGAGAGCAGAAATGCTTAAAGGAGTTTTATATTTGATTAAATTAGTTGCATTAGATTTAGATGGAACATTATTAACAGGTGAAAAGAAAATAACCGAAGAGAATAAAAAAGCAATTAAATTAGCCAAAGAACAGGGGATTAAAGTGGTTCTTTGTACAGGTAGACCAATTGTAAGTATTGTCCACTTACTTGAAGAACTAGACTTAATGGGTGATGATGATTACGCGATTAACTTCAATGGTGGTTTAATTCAAAAAACAAAACATGGAGAAATCGTCTATGAAACAGGACATACTGTTGAAGATATGAAGTATTGCCATGAAGAAGTTACAAAAGTAGGACTTCCATTAGTCATGATTGATACTGTAAAAGCATACGAGCCAACGCCTCCCAAAGGACGTCCGTCCATTTATAACACATTACCGCATCCAATTACTTTTGAACAAAAGAATCCGGAAGATTTTGAAGAAGGACATATCTTTAATAAAGCTGTTCTTTGTATCGAACAAGAATTTTTAGATGAAGGAATTGCAAAATTACCAAAAGAATTCTTCGAACGCTTCAACTGTATGAAATCGAGAACATTTCTTTTAGAAGTTGTTCCAAAACATGTTTCAAAAGGAAATGGCTTAAAGATGTTAGGAGAAATTCTAGGAATCTCGCTAGATGAAATGGCAGCCTGTGGTGATGAGGAAAATGACTTGCCCATGTTAATGGTTGTCGGTTATCCAGTTGCGATGGGCAATGGTTCTAAAGAAGTCAAAGAAGTAGCGAAATATGTGACAGCAACCAATGAAGAATCTGGAGTCGCACAAGCTATTTACCATATTTTAGAAATGAATAAACAAGCGTAAAGTGAGGGGAAAACATGGGATTATTTGATCGAATTAAACGTGCCTTTACCGGTGAAGATGAAGTCATTAAACACGAGGAGACGAAAGAGTCGATTGTCATTGAGAAATATGACAAAGGGATGGAGAAAACACGTCGTAGTTTTTCAGATCGTTTAAACGAATTCCTTGCAGATTTTAGAGAAATTGATGAAGACTTCTTCGAGGATTTAGAAGAAACTTTTATTTCTTCAGATGTAGGATTCGAGATGACATTAGCGATTACGGATGCCTTACGTGATGAAGTTCGTCTGCAAAACGCAACGACTTCTGGTCAAGTCAAAGAAGTTATCATTGAGAAGATGGTCGATATTTACGAAAAAGGGGAAGACAACTTGTCTGCATTGAAGAAAGCAGAAGGACGTCCTACTGTGTTAATGTTTGTCGGCGTGAATGGAGTTGGTAAAACAACCACAATCGGTAAAATCGCTTGGAGATTAAAACAAGAAGGCAATAAAGTCTTATTAGCTGCAGGAGATACGTTCCGTGCCGGCGCTATCCAACAATTAGAAGTATGGGGCGAACGTGTAGGTGTTCCTGTGGTGTCCGGTCGTGAAGGTGGAGATCCATCATCAGTTGTATTTGATGCGATTAAGAAAGCAAAAGAAGAAAACTTTGATTATTTATTAATCGATACAGCGGGTCGTCTTCAAAACAAAGTAAACTTGATGAAAGAGTTAGAGAAGATGAATCGTATTATCTCTCGTGAAATTGAAACAGGAGCTGATGAAACCTTATTAGTGTTAGATGCAACGACTGGTCAAAACGCTCTTGTTCAAGCAAAACAATTCGGTGAGACGATTAATATTACAGGTTTGATTTTAACGAAATTAGACGGAACTGCTAAAGGGGGAGTAATCCTCTCGATTCGTCACGAATTAAACATTCCGGTGAAATTTATTGGATTAGGGGAGCAAATGGACGACTTACAACCGTTTGAACCAGAACAATTTATTTACGGTTTAGTAAAAGATATGCTATAATACATCTATAATAAAATTTGAAATGAGGCGAAATAATGGAAAATAATCATTATGGTGTTGAATCCAGTATTGCTGGAAGAAATCAATTTTTCATGAAAGTATATGCATGGATGTTTGGAGGACTAGCTATTTCTGCTTTAGTTGCTTACTTATTCAGTACAGTTCCAGCGCTTTATAGTGCATTCTTTAATTTCATGGTAACGACTCGTGGATACGGAATGTGGATTATCATTATTGCACAATTAGTACTTGTATTTGTAATGCGTCCAAATTATGAAGAACTTGGTAGACCAATTCGTTATATTGTTTCTTATTGCTTATACTCAGCATTAACAGGATTTACATTCTTCATAGTAGTACAAGTTTATGAGTTAGGAAGTATCGTACAAGCGTTTATTTCTACTTGTGCATTATTCGTAGGTTTATCAATCGTTGGATTTACAACAAAGAAAGATCTAACAAGCTTTGGTCGTCAAGCAATGGGAGCTTTATTAGGTTTAATCATTGCTAGCTTGATTAATGTTTTCTTCTTCCATAGTTCAGTCGTTGAATTGATTATGTCTGGTATCTCATTAGTAATCTTTACCGTGTTAACAATGTATGATACTCAAAAATTAAAAAATATGTACGACTACTACGAAGGTCAATCTGCATTAGAAGGTATTGCAATTCTCGGAGCATTAGAATTATACTTAGACTTCATCAATATCTTCTTAGATATTTTACGTTTATTCGGAAGCAGAAAAGACTAATGAACACTTTCTTGCCTAGGTTCGCCTAGGCTTTTTTGTTTGGATTCATTTCAAAAGTATTTGAAAGATTCTGAAAACTATTTAATGCATTTTCACGAGAATTCATGTATACTACATAAGTACGCATTAACGAATTAGGAGGATGTTAAATGTTTGAATTAAATGCATTCGATTATGAGGATATTCAATTAATCCCCAACAAATGTATTGTAAATAGTCGTTCGGAGTGTGATACTACGGTTAAATTAGGGAAACACACCTTTAAATTACCGGTGGTTCCTGCGAATATGCAAACCGTTATTGATGAATCGGTTGCTGAATTTTTAGCAGAAAACGGATATTTTTATATTATGCACCGCTTTGATGAAGCAAGCCGTTTACCATTTGTAAAACGAATGAAAGAACGTGGATTAATCTCATCTATTAGTGTGGGTGTAAAACCTCAAGAATATGATTTTATTGTAGAATTAAAAGAGAATGGACTTGTTCCTGATTACATTACAATTGATATCGCTCATGGTCATTCTAACTCAGTTATTGACATGATTAAGCATATTAAGAAACATTTACCAGAGTCATTTGTGATTGCAGGTAACGTCGGTACTCCAGAAGCTGTTCGTGAATTAGAGAACGCTGGTGCAGATGCTACTAAAGTAGGGATTGGACCTGGTAAAGTATGTATTACTAAAATTAAAACAGGATTTGGTACAGGTGGATGGCAATTAGCTGCACTTCGTTGGTGTTCAAAAGCTGCACGTAAACCATTGATTGCCGATGGTGGGATTCGTACTCACGGAGACATCGCTAAATCAATCCGTTTTGGAGCGACAATGGTCATGATTGGATCATTATTTGCTGGGCATGAAGAGTCTCCAGGTAAGACTGTAGAAGTGAATGGCCAACTTTATAAAGAATACTTTGGTAGTGCCTCAGAATTCCAAAAAGGCGAACGTAAAAACGTTGAAGGTAAGAAAATTGTAGTTCCTTATAAAGGATCTTTGCAAGATACGTTGATTGAAATGCAACAAGACTTACAATCATCTATCTCATATGCTGGTGGTAAAGATATTGAAGCCATCCGCAAAGTAGATTACGTTATCGTTAAAAACTCAATTTTTAACGGAGATTCAATTTAGAATAATTAACGAGCAGAAGGAGAAATCTTTCTGCTTTTTTATTTTGCATATTTATTCTTCGGAATTTGTTTGATATACTATGGAAAAGAACTCAGTCAAAGTGAGGCGCAACCTATGTGGTTATTTAATCGAAAGAATAAGCGTAAAGATGAATTTGAGATGGAGGAGCCATTTTACAGTGAATCTGTTGAAGTCGATAGTGATTCGGATGAGGAAGCTTACCATCAAATCGCCGATATTATTACCGGTCATAGTGAGCGTATCCGAGAACTCTTAGAGAATTATTTTGATAATCCTGATTTGTTGATTGAAGAACTACGTGAAGATGATGAGGACTGGAATGATGAGTTCGCAGATTTATTGGAACAAGCGCAAGATGATTATTGGTTACTCTTACTCTTAACGCTTGAAAAAGAAGCCTATGCCACTCAGATTTATTGGAGAGATAGTGCGAGTACTTTAGCTAGTAAACTCCCCAGATTGAAGCTATTAAAAGGAATTGCATTACAAGAGCTTCAAACGTGCTCTGTCGACTGTTTGGTATCAGAGTATTTAGAGTGTGCTGCAGCAAAGTTGCAAAAAGCAGGCATTGTATTAGGAACGATTGAGTTAGATGATGAGAATGTTCTGATTTTCTCAATATTAGAAAGAAGAGTGGAACGTCTCAACAAATTAATGAATAATGTTGAAAAAACTTGGAAGCAAATTTCGTAAAGATTACAAAAATGTTACGAATTTGCTTCTTTCTATTTGAAATCTTAAGAATTTCTTTGTAAAATAAATTGAATTATAAGGAGGATAGTAATGGATAAACGTAAATTTAAGTTTCTTTTGGGATTAATGACATGTGCATTTGCACTTTCTGCTTTAGCACCAATTGCTGCTGAAGAAACAACACAAGAACCGGGAGAAGGAACTACTGTTGTTCAACAGACAGAGGCTCCAGAAACAACTGAAGCAACGGAGACAACAGAACAAACTACGACAACAACAACGTCGAAAGAACTTCCGATTGAAGAGGATATTTTCGAGATTACAGCTCGTTACGGGTATGACGTTAGTGAATACTACAAACCTGAAGGAGCTATTTTAGTCGATGCTGAGACTGGTCAAATTCTTTATGGAGACAATATTGATAAGCCATGGGATCCAGCAAGTACTACTAAATTAATGACAGCGTATCTTGTGTATGATGCGATTAAAGCAGGAAAACTCACATTAGATACTAAAATTACGGCAACAGAAGAAGATAGAGCTATTTCTACAATTGATGATATTAGTAATAATCAAATCAGAGCAGGAATCGAATATCCAGTTCGCGATTTACTATATTTGATGATGTATCCTTCCTCAAATGTTGCGACAGTGATGCTATCACACGCGATTAGTAAAACAAACGAAGAATACATTAAGATGATGAATGATAAAGCCAAAGAATTAGGAATGACAAATTCTAAGTTCTATAATCCTAGTGGGGCTGTTGTTTCAGCGTTCCGTGGATTATATGTTGTTGAAGGGGTGCCAGATAAGTTTAACCAAACAACAGCTCGAGATTTAGCGACTTTAGCATATTACTTCTTAAAAAACTATCCAGAATTTCTTGAAATTACAAGAGAACCTGCTGTTACAACGATGGAAGGAACTCCTGTAGAAGAAACATTCTATACATTAAATCAACTCGCAAGCGGAATGCCTCAAGGGTATTTTGATGTTGATGGATTTAAGACAGGTTCTTCTCCAAATGCAGCATTAAACCATGTTATTACTGCAAAAGGAAAAGGTCGCCGTTTGATTGAAGTTTTAATGGGTGTTGGTAGCTGGAGCGACTATAACACGAGTGTGTTTTACCGTGCACAATTTGGGAATGCACTTTTAGAAAAAGGATTTACAGAATATCATGAAGAAACAGTGTTAAAAGCTGGTGTTCATGAAATTGATGGTCAAAAGATTAAAGTGGAGAAAGATATTAAAGCATTAACAAAAGGCGATGAAAAACCAACTTATAAACTTGTTGGAGATGAAATCGTAGTAGAGCATACTTTCCCAACTTTAACAAAAGAGATTAAGTCAAATGTCTTTAAAGTGACGAAAGTGGTTGAAGAAACAACGACTGAAGAAGCTTCATCAACACAAGATTCAACCAATGGAGGAATCTTATCATTTGACGAAGATAGTGATCTTGGAACATTTGCGAACTGGTTAAGAAGCCTAAGCAAAAATCCTCTACTACTAGCGGGTATTATTTTAACATTCAGCATCTTTATTAGTGGAATTGTTCTTGCAACTGTTCAAGTCTTTAAAAAGAAAAATTAAGATAAAAATAACCCTTGAGAATTTTTCTCAAGGGTTTCATTTTGTTTATTGGAAGAATGCCCAGAGCCAGTCGATAATAAATCGTAAGCCAATCGTGTAGGCAGCCAGTGTAAATGGTTTAAAGACTAAGATGATAATAATGAATTTCTTATAAGTCATCTTTGTTAAACCAGCAAGCATACATAAAAAGTCATCTGGTGAAACAGGGAAGAACATCATGAATGCAAAGAAGTAGTCGAACCATTGTCCTTTATCTAACCAACTGATATAGCGATTATACGTATGTTCGCTAACCATTGATTTTACAAATTGCTGACCATATTGTCTTGCAAGATAGAAAGCAATGATGGATCCAATTACAATACCGATATAGTTATAAATGTTTCCAATCCAGTTTCCGTAAATATAAACACCAGCGATACTAGTGAGGGCTCCTGGAATAATTGGAACAACGGTTTGTAAGATTTGTAAAAAGATAAAGATTGGTGGGCCCCAAATTCCTGCTTGTAACATGTAGGACGATAAAGTCTCTTGTGATGTGAAGAGGCCTTTTTGCCATGCCCAGACGATAAAGACCACTGTCGCAACCGCTCCAAGAATCGAAGCGATGTTCATGACTTTTTGAGCCGTAGGGGAAAGAGGCTTCCCTTGTTTAATTTCTTCTGTAGTCATCATTTCTCCTTTATGATAATAAGTTTCTTTCTGTTGCAACTTTATCATAAAACTGTTGCCACTGTTCTAGAATACTTTCTTTTGAATAGAATTGTTCGCCTCGTTTTGAACCTTCGCAGGCTTTTGCGTAATAATCGGCGTCTTCTTTTAGTTTTGTTAATTCGTCTTTAAACGTTTGTTGACTGTTTGCTTTTAAGTAATAGTCAAATAAAATTGGTTTGTACTCAGGCAAGTCACGTAAGAGTAGTGGGATATTTGCGTTCATCGATTCTAAAATCGTCATTGGGAATAATTCCTCGAATGAAAGTTGAAGCATGACATCTCCCATATTAAAGAATTCGTTCATACGATCACGTTCCACTAGACCGAGGAAATGAACGTTATCTGGAAGATCATCCATGTGTTCCATGATTTCTTTTCGACCTTCAGAGATTCCTTTAAATGCGAAGTTACCAGCCCAAACGAATTGGATATCTGGCATCTTAGTTGCTAAATCGATAAATTCAAGAACACCTTTACGCATTTGAAGCTGACCAGCAGATACAACAGTAAATTGGTCTGGATTCAATCCAAATTTCTTACGTAAGTCTGCTTTGGATTGGTCTGTGATTTTATAGAACGTTTCACGAGATACGAAGTTAGGAATGTACGTTACTTTAGAACGATCTACACCATATTTTTCTAAATCATCAATAAAACGAGGGTTCACTGTTACGAGATAATCCGCTTGTTTATAAAATGATAAAACATATTTATAGAAAAGCTCTTTAATTGGTTTTGGAAGTGAAATACTTTTTTCAAGCGTTTCTGGTAAAAAGTGAACTGATGCAATTGTTGGTTGCTTTTTATTATTTAAAAAGGATTTGAACAGAAAATCTGGATTAATGGTATGGATGTGGTTAATGTCAGCAATTTTAAGTTGATTCACAACAACGTTATAGCCTTTTAATCCTTCTGTTACAAGGTTTATTTGTTCCTCAGTCGCAGACATGACACCTTGTCCTTTAACGCTGTCTGCACGAGTTAGCATATTAATTGTAAGCATAGTATCTCCTTTTAAGTGTAATTCATAGCTATTTTACCATGAATTTGCTGTTTTGGAAAATAGCTACATAAACTTTGGATAAATTTAATGTTTTTGCCTTCTGTACTGAATTTTTGTATACTAAAAAAGAAGAAAGAAACGAGGTCATTTATGAAGAAATCTAAAAAATCAAACCGAAATTCAAAAGATGAAGAAATGACATTAGTGGACTGCTATTATATTCCAACAGTTATCGCAGAACAGTTTCGACTATTAAGAGAGCATTGCGCAGTAGAAGTTGAGAAAGAATTAGCAGCGTTATTCCCTAAAGTGACGAGAGAATCACGAGAGGATGTTGGAGAAGTCGTTGTTTCGTATGATGAAAATGACGTTATTACTTGTGAAATCACATTAAGTCCTATTGAAGTTTCTAAATTAGAAAAAGAAATTTCAGCAGATCGTCTCAAAAAATATATTGAAACAAAAATTAAAGGCTAAGAATGATAAACTGGACAAATGTCCAGTTTATTTTGTTTTTAGAGCCGATATTTTAGAAAGGGTCTTTTAGTTTTGGTACAATTAAAGTAAGAAATAACGAGGTGATATGTTATGACACATGAAATTCAAAATTTTACATTCCAAAATCCAACGAAGATTTTATTTGGAAGAAACCGAATTGAAGATATTGATAATGAAATTCCTAAAGATGCCAAAGTACTAGTATTATATGGTGGGGGTTCTGTTAAGAAAAATGGTGCATTTGATCGTGCAGTTAAGGCACTAGGAGACCGTGAATGGGATGAATTTTCTGGAATTGAAGCAAACCCAACATTTGAAACATTAATGAAAGCTGTAGAGAAAGTACGTGCAGGCAAATTCAATTATTTATTAGCAATCGGTGGCGGTTCCGTTATCGATGGGACTAAGTTTGTTTCTGCAGCAAGTCTTTTTACAGAAGACCCTGTCGACTTATTTGGCTGGGGTGTTGGTAAAGGATTACCTGTACAAGAAGTGGTTCCTTTTGGAACGATTCTAACACTTCCTGCAACAGGTTCTGAAATGAACTCAGGTGCAGTGATTACGCTTGTTGAGAAAAAAGCAAAAGTAAGTTTCCGTGGATCAAAGACATTCCCTGTATTTTCAGTATTAGAACCTGAATTGACTTATACATTACCAGTTCGTCAATTAGTGAATGGGTTATTAGATACTTTCATCCATGTAATGGAAAATTATTTAACGTATCCAGTAGGTGCACTACTTCAAGACCGTTATGCAGAAAGTATTTTACAAACGTTAATAGAGATTGCACCTCGTGTAATTGATACAGACCATATTGATTACAATGACCGTGGAACATTTATGTGGTGTGCTACCAATGCGTTAAATGGGACAATTAACTTAGGTGTGCCAACGGATTGGTCTTCACATGCGTTAGGTCATGAAATTACATTAAACCACGGGATTGACCATGGTCGAACATTATCGATTGTTCTTCCAGCGATGATGAAAGTAAGAAAACAACAGAAATTTGATAAATTAGTACAATACGGAAAACGTGTTTGGAATTTATCTGGAAGTGATGAAGAAATCGTTAATGGAGCTATTTCTAAAACTGAAGAATTCTTCAAATCATTAGGAGCTCCAATTCGCTTTAGCGATGTCGGGTTAGGTGAAGAGGTACTTCCAGCACTCGTAGATGGTTTAACACGCCATAAGAAAGTGAAATTATCTGAGCATGGAGATTTAACTCCAGAAGTCGCATTAGAAGTGTATACAGTTGCATTATAGTTTTAGGTAAAGGGTGTTTTTGTTTCTAGCCGTAGGAGGGAATAGAAATGGGTAAACAGTCCATCTACGAAGAGTTTCTTCGTAATAAAAAAAGGTATCCTAGAATTCCATATTCGTTTATGAATGATAGCGTTGATGGTAAGGGAGAGTTTTTCGCTTTTGCACTTGGTAAAAGAGTGAAGAGTCAAGACCGATTGCCTCAGTTTTATAGTGCAATGATGCGCTTATTAAATCCTAATATTGAAGTTTGCGAAGGAGTATTAAAGTTTGATATCCCTGTGGTGTATTGGATAGAACCACTTCTAATCCATTGGAGACAATTTGTTGATCAGTTGTCTGATGAAATGAAGGAATTTCTTTGTGAACGATTAACGGTTTTGATGGAAATCACCTCCCTTACAGAAGAATTCCGAATGACTCTGATGTTATTGGTCTTCTTCAATAACGATTTAACCCAAAGAAAAATCCAATACTTTGAGAAGCACAGCGCATATACATTTTATATTGTTTTTGCGAAGTCTTACTGTATTCATGAAAATGAGTGGAGAAACTACTTAAAAAGGCTGGAACCTTCTCTTAGTGGATACGCAAGATTATATTACTTGTTCTTTTATCCAATAAGAACAAAGGCAGATGCAGTATTTTTACTGAATGTGATGATGAAACAAGTCAGTATGCGTTCGATTGCCGCTAAAAGTTGTATGTATCATCCACAGTTGCTTCGTGTCATTATGGCTCATGAAATGACTCCTGAAGTTGAGCGTAATTATCAACTTTGCCTGTTACATGGAACTACGGATGAATTATTTATTCGATGGATGATTGATTCTATTTATCCTTTATCCTTTTTAACAAAAAAGAATCGTGTTTTAACAATAGAAGAAGTAGCTTTATTGTATAGGATGAAAGAGTGCTTAGCATTAGAACTTACAACGTGTGACGAGGTGGACTCTGAAGAATTTCATCAATTTCATTATTTGAAAGGGTTAGTGGATAAGGTTGTTTGGTCCATTCAATCCAGAGTTGAAGCGCTAATCAAGTCTTCTGTTAAATCGCCAGAAAGAGATGATGCGTTAATTCTATTTCTCTTGAATCAGACGAACGTAAAACTTGGATTTTCTAAATTCAGTCAACTATTAGCAAAAGATCCTTTATCATTAACAGCATTAGAATTAATTGAGAAGTCTACTTCAAAGACCTTTATCGAAGAGGCAATAGAGTACATCAAAGAAATTGTAAGACCAGAAGTATATGATTATATGAAGGACAACTCGACATTGGTTTTACCTCCTCAATTTTTTGCACTCTCCAAGTGGCATGAAGTACTCTTAAATAAAATGATTCAATTTCATCTAATGGATTATGATTATATTTGGCAGTTGCTTCATTTTCCAGATCATATTGTAAGAGTAAAGGTCATAGAACTATTAAAATCTTTAAATTTACTGAATAAAAAAGAGGTACGATTATTTTTATATCCTGTTTATAAGGACGAAATGGACCGAGAATTAAAAAATGAATTTGAAAAAATTGTTTGGCAACGATAGGAGAAGAAAGGAAGATTGAATGGCTAGTGAATTAATTGAAAGTAAATTAAAAAATCTTCCTGATTTACCAGGTTGTTATATTATGAGAAACGTTAATGACGATATCATTTATATCGGAAAGGCGAAAAATCTAAAGAATCGTGTACGTTCTTATTTTAGAGGAGCACATGATACTAAAACTGAAAAGTTGGTTAGTGAGATTCATCATTTTGAGTACATCGTAACGAAGACAAATAAAGAATCTCTCTTGCTTGAAATCAACCTGATTAAGAAGTATCAACCGTATTACAATATCAAACTAAAGCAAGGAACGATGTATCCGTACTTAAAGATTACTTCTGAGAAGGATCCGCAATTAGTGATTTCTCATAAGGTTGAAAAAGATGGTGGGATTTATTTTGGCCCTTATCCAAATGTAACAGCAGCAACAGGAACGCAGCAGCTCATTCAAAAGATTTATCCTCTTCGTAAATGCGGAAAAAATGAAACAAGAGCTTGTTTTTACTATCATTTAGGGCAATGTATTGGTTGCTGCGACCATGAGGTTTCAAAAGAAGAGTATGATACACAAATCAAAAAGATTCAACGTTTCTTAAATGGGGATGTTAAGACGATTAAGGATGACTTAGCAGCGAAAATGAATGAAGCTTCTGAAAGACTTGATTTTGAAAAAGCGATGGATTATCGTGACCAAATTAAGTACATTGAAGCAACCGTCGAAAAACAAAACATCATGAATGCAGATTTCACAAATCGAGATGTGTTCTCTTACGTAGTCGATCGTGGTTGGATTTCGATTCAAGTCTTCTTACTCAGACAGTCGACGATTATTAAACGTGAAGCGGCAATGTTTCCGATATATGACCAGATAGAAGATGAAGTATTATCTTTTATCATCCAGTTTTATGAGGATCAAAACCATATACTTCCAAAAGAAATTCTAGTTCCTGAAGCCATTGATAAAGAATTATTATCAGAAACGCTAGATGTGAAAGTGATGACTCCAAAACGTGGGTCAAAGAAACGGATGTTAGACCTAGCGACTCAAAACAGTGAGATTTCATTAAATGAAAAATTCAGAAGAGAAGAGCAAAGTCTGTTGAAGACGAAAGGTGCCCTAGAAGAACTTTCAGAAGCCTTGGGGCTAGAAAAAGTATCGGTTATTGAATCGTTTGACCATTCGAATATCCAAGGGACGAATCCAGTATCAGCGATGGTGGTCTTTAAAGATGGGAAACCAGATCGTAAAAATTACCGTAAGTTCAAAGTGAAAACCGTTATTGGTAGCCATGAGTTTGCTACAACACAGGAAGTGATTCGTAGACGTTATTCAAGATTATTAAGAGAAGGTGCTAGACTACCAGATTTAATTTTAATGGACGGCGGTAAGGTTCAAATGAGAGCTGCAATAGAGGTTTTAGAGGATGAATTAGGTCTTGGGATTCCTGTATGCGGAATGGTGAAGAATGAAAAACATAAGACTGCAACATTACTCTATGGGGAAGAATATAAAGAAATCGATTTGAATCGTAAAGGACAAGCGTTCCAACTGATTCAACGTATACAAGAAGAAGTTCACCGTTTTGCCATTACATTCCATAGACAAGTACGAAGTAAAAATACATTCGCTTCGAAATTGGAAATGATTGATGGAGTCGGCCCACAAACAAGAAAGAAACTATTGCGTCATTTTAAAACAATAACAGCAATGAAACAAGCCAGTCTTGAGGATTTACAAACTATCGGAATTTCTGAAAGAGTAGCCAGAAATATTCTTGAAGAAATAGGCAAATAACTATATAAAAATAAAAATGGAACAGGTTGTAAAATCTGTTTCATTTTTATTTTATTTTCCAAGTTTTATTCATTGTATTTTACAGGGGAGTATGGTATCGTTTTCTATGTTGAAAAAATTAACAAAAGGTGGTTAAACCAATGAAAAAATGGATGAAAGCTGGTTTCGTTGCTGTGGCTACATTATTAGCAGCATGCGGGGCAAACACAACTAAAACACAAGAAACAACTGTATCAGTTTCAGAAGCGCAAGCAAACTGGGACAAAATTGTTGAATCAGGTGTCATTAAAGTATCAACTGCAGGTACTTTATATCCACAATCATTCCATAATGATAAAAACGAATTAACTGGTTATGATGTGGAAATTATGAAGGAAGTAGCAAAACGTTTAAACCTAAAAGTAGAATTTACTGAAATGGGTGTAGATGGAATGTTGACTGCTTTAGATAGTGGTATGACAGATATCGCAAACTATTCAATCGAAGAGGGTGCAAAAAACTTCGATGCATACTTACACACTACACCACATAAATACTCATTCACTTCAATGGTTGTTCGTGGAAGTGACAACTCAGGGATTTATTCTTGGGCAGATGTAAAGGGTAAAAAAGCTGCAGGTGCTGCAAGTACAAACTACATGAAAATTGCTAAAAAGCTTGGTGCTGAATTAGTGATTTATGATAACGTGACAAATGACGTATATATGTCTGATTTAGTAAATGGACGTACAGACGTAATCATCAACGATTACTACTTACAATCAATTGCAGTCGCTTTTGCTAAAGATAAATACGACATCAAGATTAATGAAGGTGTATATGCGAATCCGTATAGCGCAAGTTTCTCGATTTCATTAAACAATACTGTATTACGTGACAAGTTCAATGAAGCAATGGATGCGATGAAGAAAGACGGAACATTGAAAAAAATCTCTGAACAATTCTTTGCAGGACAAGACGTAACAGAACCTAAAGATTTCAAAACAGAAAAAATTGATATCTCAGATGTAGACTAATATGCTAAATAAAATCTTCGATATCAATATTGCGATTAACAATTTTTGGTTTATCCTGAGTGGATTAGGATATACATTAGGAGTCGCATTAACCAGTTTCGTATTCGGTACGATTTTAGGTTTTATTCTCGTATTAATGAGACGTTCTAGATTCCGTGTATTACGATGGATTGCGACCTTTCATGTATCGTTTATGCGAGGAACACCAACGCTAGTATTTTTATTCTTACTATATTTTGGTTTACCATTTTTAAAAATAACATTACCAGCTTTAGTCTGTGCGCTTCTTTGTTTTAGTATTGCGAGTAGTGCGTATATTTCTGAAGTGTTGCGTTCGGCAATGGATGCAGTGGATAATGGCCAATGGGAAGCAGCGATGTCACTAGGGATGAGTTATCGACAAACTTTACAAAAGGTAATCGTTCCTCAGGCATTTAGAATTGCGATACCACCATTAAGTAATGTGTTACTGGATATGATTAAAGGATCGTCACTTGTAGCGATGATTTCATTGCCTGATATTTTTCAAAATGCAAAAATTGTAGGCGGCCGTGAACAAAACTATATGACGGTTTATATTTTAGTGGCGATTATTTATTGGATTATCTGCTTGATTTTCGAGCAAGGACAACGGTATTTGGAAAAGAAAATGGCGCTTTAATAGAAATTAGAAAAGAGAACTGTGTAAGAGCAGTTCTCTTTTTTTATAAAAACGTTGAAACTATTTGAAGTATAGCCATTTCTTCGATAAAATGAATAGGACTCAAAAGAACAATGGTTATCGGAAAGGAAACTTATGAATACAAAGACTATTTGGGAGCAACATGGCTTCCACACATTAACACCGATACAAGAAAAGACACAAGAACTGATTAAAGAAGGAACAGATGTTGTAGCCATTTCACCAACAGGGACAGGAAAAACATTAGCGTATGTCGTTCCTATTTTAGAAAGAGTAAAAGCGGACAGAACACTACAAGCTTTAATTGTGGCCCCTTCACAAGAATTAGCCCAACAAATTGGAGCAGTTGTTAGAGACTGGAAAGCGCCAGAAATCCGTGTACAAGTTTTGGCGGGTGGGGCAAATGTTAAGAGACAAGTTGAAAAGCTGAAGGAAAAACCAGAAATCGTTGTAGGAACACCTGGACGATTATTAGAACTTTCTAAACTGCGTAAATTGAAGCTACACCAAGTAGAAATACTTGTATTAGATGAAGCAGATTATTTACTCGATCCAGAGCAATTGAATAACACGAGAGAGCTTGTGAAGAAGCTTCCTTCTGAAAGACAAGTACTATGTTTCTCTGCGACAAAGAATAAGAATTTAGAAGAAGTCAATAAATGGATTAATGTGCTCCCGACATTTATTGAAGTGTCAGAGGGTAACTCAATACACTCGAATGTCACTCATGGATATATCGAGTGTCCGACTAGAAAGCGTGATGAAGTATTAAGAAAGTTAGCTTTCTCCGAAAATGCGAATCAGGCACTAGTTTTCGTTAATTCAATTGCAAATGCAGCATTACTCGGCGAAAAGTTGGCGTATCATCAAGTACCAGTTGCACTTCTTTCAAGTGATGCTCATCAAACAGAACGTAAGAAAGCAATCGATTTATTTAAGAAGGGGCAAATTCCATTCTTATTAAGTACGGATGTTGCGCAACGTGGTCTTGATATTGAAGATTTACCAATCGTCATTCATTATGATATTGCAGATTCTACGGAGCAATATACCCACCGGTCTGGACGTACAGGACGTATTGGGAAAGAAGGCCTTGTTCTTAGTCTAGTGAACGATCGTGAACTTAGAGATTTAAAGAAGGTTGCAGGAAAGCATAAACTGGTTCAATTTGAACTGTATGCAGGATCATTAAAACCAGTCACGCAACCAAAGAGAAAAGATGTAACTGATAAGAAACCAATACAGAAAAGAAAGAAGGGAAACAAGAATGGAAATCATCGAGGATTTAAAAAATCAAATTAGTTTTTTTGGATTCGAAATGACAAATGCTGATAGCTTAGTGGCTTTAGAAAAAGAAGACAGTCACTATGTACTCTTTTGGACAAAAGATGGTTTTGTTCTGTTTGAAACTTCTAAAGAAGGCGTCTGGAGAGCCAATAGACCGATTGTTATCCCTTCTGAGCGTATCCAAAAAGCCTCTGTAGAGAAGAAGTTATTGAGCAATCCTAAGTTAACTCTTCAATATTTAGATAAAGAAGAAACCTATGTGATACCGATGAAATGTGGATTCCATCAAAATCAAAAGTCAGAAGTAAAGAAACTCATTAATACAATAGAAGGATTAAAAGGGTAGATGCATGAATATCATTAGTTCAACTAAAAATGAAAAAATCAAAGAACTCGCAAAACTTCAAACCTCTAAGGGACGTAAAAAAACGGGGTTATATCTCCTTGAAGGGGAGCATCTTGTAGAAGAAGCGATTAAAGAAAAAGCACCGATTGAATTAATTGTAGTTTCAAGTAATCGTATGGAAGATTATCAATATCTTTTAGAGCAAACAGCAGTACATGTGCTCGTAGTATCAGAAGAAGTCTTTCAGAAATTATCAATGACGGAGACAACTCAAGGGATTTTAGCAGCTGTTAAAATTGAAAATCAAACAGAACCTCCTTGCAGTGGGCGTATTATTGTTTTAGATGCAGTGCAAGATCCAGGAAATTTAGGAACAATTGTAAGAACAGCAGATGCTGCAGGGTTTGATGCGGTTGTTTTAGGTACGGGAACTGTTGATTTATATAATGATAAAGTTCTTCGCTCTATGCAAGGGAGTCATTTTCATATTCCAGTTTTTCAAGCAGATTTACGAGAATATTTACGAGCACTTAAAGATAAAGGTGTTGAAGTAGCTGTGACTGCTTTACATCGTGATTCAAAAGATTATTCTATTTTACAAGGGAAATCGGATGTCGCTATTGTAGTTGGAAATGAAGGACAGGGCGTCTCAAGTGAAGTGATAGACCTTGCAGATATAGTAGTGACGATTCCGATGTTTGGAAAAGCTGAATCACTAAATGTGGCAATTGCTTCGGCATTGCTAATGTATAAAACGAAAGAATAGAAGGTATAATGAATGGACAATAGACCAAACCCAATGGGAAGAAAACGCCCAATTCTTGAAACCGTTAGAAATATGACAATCATATTCTTTGCTTTAAGTGCTATAGCAGCACTATACAATTTTGCGCTTGCAGCAAGAGTATTCATCATGGCAGTGGTGATGCTTATCATCTATGGGGCAATGTTTTTTTCTAGAAAGAAGAAAACAGATGGCGAAGAAAAAGAAACAGAATAGTCCTAATAGAACTGTAAAATCAATTGACAGAATGTTCGTCTTTAGGTATACTAATTTAGTACTGTTTCAGTAGCTCAGCAGGATAGAGCATTCGCCTTCTAAGCGAACGGTCGGGGGTTCGAATCCCTCCTGAAACGCTAGATTATGAAGAGTGTTATCGAATTTATTTCGATAACGCTCTTTTTTTGTATTTAAGATAGGGAAAAGTAACTATTAGAAAGGGTAAATTGTGAACAAAGAACTTTAGATTGTGAAATGTTTCATTCTGTTTCAAAATAATGATACAGCAAAACGAGCTGTTATAATACAAATTTCACACCTAGTAATATTTAAAAATAGCGATTATAGCAATATTTAACAAAAACTTTGTATTTTTTTACACTTAAGTATTGCAACTAATTTTTATTGTGTTATAATATTCATGTAGATAGCTGTTATAAGTTTCACAACCAATTATCTAAGGAGGAAAAATTTATGGAACAATGGAACGGTTTCAAAGGTAAAGTATGGAAAGAAGAAGTTAATGTCCGTGACTTTATCCAAGAAAACTACACACTTTATGAAGGAGACGACAGTTTCTTAGCTGGACCTACTGAAGCTACTAAAGCTTTATGGGCACAAGTAATGGACTTGAACAAACAAGAACGTGAAGCTGGTGGTGTCTTAGATATGGACACTAAAGTTGTATCAACAATCACTTCACATGGCCCTGGTTACTTAAACAAAGATTTAGAAGCAGTTGTTGGTTTCCAAACTGAAAAACCATTCAAACGTAGCTTACAACCATTTGGTGGTATCCGTATGAGTGAACAATCAGCTGAAGCTTACGGATTCAAGATCGACGAAGAAATTTCTCGTATCTTCCGTGACTGGCGTAAAACTCACAACCAAGGTGTATTCGATGCTTACACTCCAGAAATGCGTGCAGCTCGTAAATCAGGTGTTATCACAGGTTTACCAGATGCTTACGGACGTGGACGTATCATCGGTGACTACCGTCGTGTAGCTTTATACGGGGTTGATCGTTTAATCGCTGAAAAACAAAAAGACTTCGCTAACATTGGCGATGGCACTATGTCTGACGATGTAATTCGTTTACGTGAAGAAGTTTCAGAACAATACCGTGCATTATTAGAATTAAAAGAATTAGGTAACATCTACGGATTCGATATTTCTAAACCTGCATCAAATGCTCGTGAAGCTTTCCAATGGTTATACTTAGGGTACTTAGCAGCTATTAAAGAACAAAACGGTGCGGCTATGTCTCTTGGACGTACTTCAACATTCTTAGATATCTATGTACAACGTGACTTAGAAAACGGAACATTAACAGAAGAAGAAGCTCAAGAACTTGTTGACCACTTCGTAATGAAATTACGTTTAGTTAAATTCGCTCGTACACCTGAATACAACGCATTATTCTCAGGAGACCCAACTTGGGTAACTGAATCTATTGCCGGTGTTGGTGAAGACGGACGTCCATTAGTAACTAAGAACAGTTTCCGTTTCTTACACACATTAGTAAACTTAGGACCAGCTCCAGAACCAAACTTAACAGTTCTATGGTCAACTCGTTTACCAGAAAACTTCAAATTGTTTGCAGCTAAAACTTCTATTAAAACTTCTGCAATCCAATATGAAAACGATGATGTAATGCGTCCAGAGTGGGGCGACGACTACGGAATTGCTTGCTGTGTATCTGCTATGCGTATCGGTAAACAAATGCAATTCTTCGGAGCTCGTGCTAACTTAGCGAAAACATTATTATATGCGATTAACGGTGGTATTGATGAAAAATCTAAAGCACAAGTTGGTCCTAAATATCAACCAATCACTTCTGAGTACTTAGACTACAACGAAGTTATGGAAAAATACAATGACATGATGGAATGGATTTGTGGTTTATACTTAAACACATTAAACATCATCCACTACATGCATGATAAATACAGCTACGAAAGAATTGAAATGGCATTACATGACACTGAAATTCTACGTACAATGGCAACTGGTATCGCTGGATTCTCAGTAGCAGTTGACTCATTATCAGCTATTAAATATGCGAAAGTTAAAACTATTCGTGACGAAGATGGCGTTGTTGTCGACTACGAAGTAGAAGGCGACTTCCCTAAATATGGTAACAACGATGACCGTGCTGACGAAATCGCTGTTTGGTTATTGAAAGAATTCATGACTAAAGTTAAAAAACATAAAACTTACCGTAATGCTAAACATACAACTTCTATCCTTACAATTACTTCTAACGTAGTTTATGGTAAGAAGACAGGTAACACTCCTGATGGACGTCGTGCTGGCGAACCATTTGCACCAGGTGCTAACCCAATGCATGGTCGTGACACACACGGAGCATTAGCTTCATTATCATCAGTTGCTAAAGTACCTTACAAATATGCATTAGATGGTATCTCAAATACATTCTCAATCATTCCTAAAGCTTTAGGACGTGAATTAGATGTACAAGAAGAAAACTTAGTTTCTATGTTAGATGGTTATGCTTCTAAAGGTGGTCACCACTTAAACATCAACGTATTCAACCGTGATACATTATTAGATGCAATGGAACACCCAGAAGAATACCCACAATTAACAATTCGTGTATCTGGTTACGCAGTTAACTTCATTAAATTAACTCGTGAACAACAATTAGACGTAATCAACCGTACAATGCACGAAAGCATGTAATCTTAAGGTGTGAGGTCGACTGCTCTGAAATAGACCACTGGAGGAAAATTTAAGAGGATGCTAAGCATCCGATGGAATTTTGCGAAGTGGAGGTATTTCAAGGAGACCGAACCAAATTACACAACGTGTGAGGTCGACTCACTAGATTGCTGAAATTAAGAGAACGGATGGGCAAAACGTCCATCCGTTTTTTAATCGAAACGGTCCCAAAGAACACGAATTGTGATATACTAGAAGAGAAAAGATAGGAGGAATAATGATGAGTGAACCAGTAACTGGATATATTCATTCTACAGAGAGTTTTGGTTCTGTAGACGGACCAGGTATCCGTTTTGTAACCTTCATGCAAGGTTGTCGTATGCGTTGTGAATTTTGTCATAACCCGGACACTTGGAATATTGGGGGCGGTCATCCGATTACTTCTCAAGAATTACTCGATCAAGCATTGCAATATCGTGCATTCTGGGGACGTAAAGGTGGCGTAACTGTCAGCGGGGGAGAGCCTTTATTGCAAATTGATTTCTTAATCGATTTCTTTAAACGTTGTAAGAAAGCTGGAGTACACACAACATTAGATAGTTGTGGAATGCCATTTACTTATGACGAACCATTCTTCTCAAAATTTGAAGAGTTATTAGAATATACAGATCTCATTTTATTAGATATTAAACATATTGATGATGAACAACATAAGAAATTAACAGGATGGACGAATAAGAATATTCTTCAACTAGCAGAATATTTATCCGATAAAGGGCAACCAGTATGGATTCGCCATGTTTTAGTTCCAGAACGTTCAGACTATGATGAATATCTCATCCGATTAAGTGACTTTGTTGCAGGATTGAAGAATGTTTTGAAATTCGAGATCTTGCCATACCATAAATTGGGTGTTTATAAATGGAAGAACTTAGGAATTCCATATAAATTAGATCATATTGAACCTCCAACACAAGAACGTGTGGACAATGCTCGTCGTATTTTAAGAACAGACGAATATAAAGGTTATTTAAATGCATAATGAATGAACTGTTATAGTTTAAAAGCTATAACAGTTCTTTTTTTTAGAAATCTTAGAAATAATGCATTATCTATTGGTTTTAAGTGATAATTATGTTAAAATTGTCAATGTAAATTTATATAGAGAGAGGCCAAATTATGAGTAAATTATTAGTTTTCGGACATCAAAATCCAGATACAGACGCGATTACATCAGCGATTTCATATGCTTATTTATTACGTCACTTAGGAGAAGATGCAGAAGCAGTTGCCCTTGGGACTCCAAATGAAGAAACACAATATGCTTTAGATTATTTCAAAAAAGATGCTCCAAGAGTGATTGGAGATGTTTCAGAAGAAACAAATCGTGTTGCATTAGTAGACCACAATGAGGTTCAACAAAGTGCTACAGGCGTTGAAAAAGTAGAAGTAGAATATGTAGTGGATCACCACCGTATCGCAAACTTCCAAACAGCCAACCCATTATTCTATCGTGCAGAGCCAGTAGGTTGTACAAATACAATTCTTTACAAGATGTACAAAGAATATGGAATTGATATTCCAAAAGATATCGCAGGATTAATGGTCTCTGCTATTGTTTCAGATACATTATTATTCAAGTCACCTACATGTACACAACAAGATATTGAAGCAGCGACAGACTTAGCAAACATTGCTGAAATCGATGTGAATGTATATGGTTTAGAAATGCTAAAAGCTGGTACAAACTTAGGAAATAAATCAACAGATGATTTAATTGACTTAGATGCAAAATCATTCCCAATGGGAGGAGCAAACTTACGAATTGCGCAAGTAAACGTAGTGGATCCTGAAGAGTTATTAGCACGTCGCGATGCATTAGAAGAAAGCATGCGAGTTGCCAATGATAAAAACGGATATGATACATTTGTATTTGTCATTACAAATATCTTAACTAGCGTATCAACAGTATTAGTAGTTGGTGACTATCTAGATAAAGTGGCTCAAGCGTTTAACGCAAGCTATAATGATGGAGTACTAACATTACCAGGAGTTGTTTCCCGTAAGAAACAAGTTGTTCCACCTTTAACAGTGGCTTTTGAAGGATAAAAAATTAACGGAGTGGGTGAGGAACATCCTTTAATTCCTCCCCACTTTTTTAGTAAAGGAAAATAAAAATGCGAAATCTATTACAGTTAGTGAAAGATGCGCTTGTACCACAATCAAAAAAAGAGTGGACGATTTCTCTTGTAACAATTACGGTACGGAATCTTTCTGTGATGAAGAAATTTTATACGCAAGTTTTAGGTCTTGTAGTTCTACAAGATTTTGAAGAGGAAATTTTGATTGGGCATAGTAGAGGAAGTGTTCCTCTATTACGGTTAATTCAAGGTAAAGGTAGCAAAAATTCTATTCTGACGACCTATTTTATCGGCTTTAAACTGCTAAAACCATTTCAAATGGGGGAATTGATTAATCGATTAATTCTTGAAGAACAGACGATTACGGCTACTGGTTTTGATGGATATACAAATAATTTTTATATTATGGATCCTGAAGGAAATCGTTTGAAGTTTATGGTCGAAGGTGAGAGTGGGTATGATCTCATTGATCAATATCTTGAAGGGACAGAATTGAATCGTTCGCTTCATGAGTTTATCGATGGAGTCGATGCGATGGCAGAAGAATTTCCTTCGACGGCTAGAATCGCACAGGTCCATTATAATGTCTCCGATGTTGAAGAAACAGGAGCATTCTTAACCGATGCGTTTCTATTCAATACGACTTATGATTATGTGACTCGTCGTAAGAATTTTAAAGTGAATCGAGATGGGTATTCGCTAGCAATTAATGCATGGGAATTCATTCCTCATTCACATCAAGATTTTTATGGTGTTTCTGAAATTGAATGGCGTGTTCCAAATATGCGAGAATTAGAAAATTTAGTGTTAAATTTGGAATCGAAAAAAGTGCCGTTTCATTATTATGATGCAGTTCTGAAAGTTCCAACAGCAAACGGCATCCAATATTGTTTCAAAGTGGGTGATCATGCATGAGTTTTTTAAACCCATCTTCTTATCGTAAATATCGTAAAAATAAAATGATAAGACATTTATTGTCTTTATTTGCTGTTGTTATTTCTGGTTTTCTTCAGGCGTTTACACTGAAAGTATTTATTCAACCATCGAATCTTTTGTCTAGTGGATTCCTTGGAGTATCGATTTTAATGAATCAAATTGCAGAATTATTTGGAGTAGAATTATCGATTTCAATGCTTCTAATTATGCTTAACATTCCAGTTGCAATTTTATGCTACCGCGGGATAAGTGCACGATTTACATTTTATTCGATATTGCAAGTATTCGTGGGAAGTTTCTTTATCCGCGTGTTGAATTTTGAACCATTATTTGTCGACGATACAATGCTGAACGTAATATTTGGTGGAGTATTAAATGGATTGTATGTTTCTCTAGCCTTAAAAGGAAATGCATCTACCGGTGGGATGGACTTTGTGGCATTATACGTTTCTAACCGTAACGGGAAAACGATTTGGCAAGAAGTCTTCCTATTTAATACAGCGTTACTATTAATTTTTGGTGCCTTATTTGGTTGGAAACATGCGGGATATTCTATTATCTTCCAATATATTTCAACAAAAGTGATAAGCACCTTCCATCAACGTTATCACAAAGTAACTTTACAGATAACAACTCGTTATGGAGATGATGTGATGGATGCCTATTTGAATACGGTACGTCATGGTATTTCATGTGTGGAAGCGATTGGTGGATTTAGTAGAGAAAGAATGTACTTATTACACACGGTATTGTCTTCGTATGAAGTGATTGATGCGGTTGCTGTGATTAAGGAAGCAGATCCGCGTGCAATTATTAATCAAATTAGTACAGAAAACTTCTATGGACGATTCCATAGGGAACCAGAATAAGGAGGAATTTAATTGGAGAAATATTTAAACAAAGATACATTAAAATCCTTCATCTTGGTAACGTTAGGATGTTTTCTATTCTCATATACGATTAACGCTTTGGTCATTTCTAACCACTTTGGTGAAGGTGGAATTACTGGGGTTACTTTGTTAGGGTATTATACATTACAAATTGACCCAGCCTTATCCAACTTAATTTTGAATGGATTTTTATTAGTGATTGGTTATCGTTATCTTGAAAGAAAAACAATGATATATACGGTGTTGGCAGTTTTTGAATTACCAACTTTCTTAAAAGTGACGCAAGACTGGCCTGTGTTCGTTCCAGAAAACTTAGTCGTTGCAGGCGTTGCAGCCGGCGTTTTAGTCGGAGTAGCACTGGGACTTGTGATTCTTGGAAAAGGAACGACAGCAGGTACGGATATTATCGCAATGATGATGCACAAATACTTGGGATGGAGCGTTTCTTCATCATTATTAATGATTGACTTTATTATTGTGACACCACTTGCCTTTGTAATTGGTTTTGAAAAAGCTGTTCTTACATTGATTATGTTATTTGTTGCAAGTAAAGTGATTAACTTTATTTTAGAAGGATTCAATCCACGAAAAGCGATTATGATTATTTCGGATAAATATGATGAAATTGGGCAGCGAATCCAAACGGATTTAGATCGTGGAATTACAGTGTTGGATGGACACGGTTTTTACTCGAAAGAGAAGCGACAAGTTCTTTATGTCGTAGTTAGTCGTCAACAATTGATGCCAGTTCAACGGATTGTACATGAGTATGATCCAGAAGCGTTTGTAATCATTACAGACGTAAACCAAGTTATTGGAGAAGGATTTACATTCTATCTCGATGATAACGGAAATAAATTACATCATTAATAAGGGATTTGGGTTGGAAATTCAGGCCCTCAACCAGGAGATGTCATCACATTCGACTGGAATCTAGACGGTGTTGCTGACCATATTGCTATTGTTGAAAAAGTCGAAGGTGACAAAGTGATTACAATCGAAGGAAATACAAGTGATCGTAATTATGATGAATCAAAAGTCGTTCGTAAATCTCATAGATTATCAGCACGATATATTATTGGATATGGTCGTCCACAATATAAATAAAGGTTAACGAAAAGCTAATCCTCAGGGATTGGCTTTTTTCTTTAACAATAGGGAATTGAAACCGATAAAAAACAATTTTAAAGGTTAAGATTTCTTTAAGTAGAGGCGTTGTTGTGGTAAAATAAGTTAAATCATAAAAGCGATTTAATTTAAATAAAGGAGGTAGCTTTATGGTAGGAATTATCATTGCAAGTCACGGTGAATTTGCAGATGGTATTAAACAATCAGGTTCAATGATTTTCGGGAATCAAGAAAAAGTTGAATCTGTTGTTTTTATGCCGAGCGAAGGACCTGAAGACTTACAAAGAAAACTGCGCGAAGCAGTTGAAAAGCTAGAGACTGAAGAAATTCTATTTCTAGTAGACTTATGGGGTGGAAGTCCATTCAACCAAGCGAATATCTTGTTTGAAGAAGATCCAGAACACCGCGCAATCGTAGCAGGATTAAGCTTGCCGATGTTAATTGAATCTTACGCTAGCCGTTTTTCAATGAATACATCTCATGAAATTGCAAAAGCAATTGCTCCAACAGCAATCGAGGGTGTGAAGATTCGTCCAGAATCTCTTCAACCTGAAGAGAAAAAAGAGGAGAAAGCAGAATCTGCTGCTCCAGTTTCAACAGGGGCAATCCCAGAAGGAACTGTTATCGGGGACGGTAAAATTAAATTTGTTCTAGCACGTGTGGATACTCGTCTATTACACGGACAAGTAGCAACAAGCTGGACAAAAGCAACAAATCCAAATCGTATCATCGTTGTTTCAGATAAAGTTGCAAAAGATGATTTACGTAAAAAATTAATCGAGCAAGCTGCTCCACCTGGAGTTCGTGCTCACGTTATTCCACTTAAAAAATTAGTGGAAGTATATAACGATCCTCGTTTTGGGGATACAAGGGCATTATTATTATTTGAAACACCTCAAGAAGCTCTTGAAGTGATTGAACAAGGTGTTAAAATTGATGAATTGAATATTGGTTCAATGGCGCACTCAGTTGGTAAAGTTCAAATTAGTAATGCATTATCTGTTGACCAAGATGATGTAGAAACTTATAAGAAACTTCGTGAATTAGGAGTGAAGATGGATGTTCGTAAAGTAGTTTCTGACTCTCCAGCGGATATCTTTAAATTAATTGAAGCAAAGTCTAATGAAGGCTTAAAACTATAACAAAAAGATAGGAGATTATTATGGATTTTAATGCAATTCAAATTATTTTAGTCCTAATTGTCGCATTCTTAGCTGGTTTGGAAGGAATCTTAGATGCATTCCAATTCCATCAACCAATTATTGCATGTACATTAATCGGACTTGCAACAGGGCACTTAACGGAAGCTATTGTTCTTGGTGGTGCATTACAAATTATCGCACTTGCTTGGGCTAACGTTGGGGCTGCAGTTGCACCGGATGCTGCTTTAGCATCAGTAGCTTCAGCTATTATTTATATCAAAGGGAATGACTTCTCTGATGCTGGTCGTAACTTAGCGATTGGTACTGCGGTTACTTTAGCAACAGTTGGTCTTGTATTAACAATGGTTGTACGTACTTTAGCAGTTGGTTTAGTTCACAGAGCAGATGCTGCAGCTGAAAAAGGAGACTTCCGAGGAGTAGCCTTCTGGCACTATGTATCATTATCAATGCAAGGTTTACGTATTATGATTCCAGCAGGAGCACTTCTATTCGTTTCTTCAGAAGTGGTTCAAGGCTACTTAAAATTAATTCCAGAGTGGTTTGCAAACGGTATGACAATTGGTGGTAACATGGTTGTAGCTGTAGGGTTAGCAATGGTTATTAACTTAATGGCTTCAAAAGAAACATGGCCATTCTTCTTCATCGGTTTTGCAATTGCTCCATTAAATGAATTAACATTAATTGCTACAGGGGTTATCGCATTAAGCTTAGCATTTATTTATTTAAACTTATCAAACAACAGCGGAAATGGTTCTGCGGGTGGAAATTCTGGTTCAGGAGACCCACTTGGCGACATTTTAAATGACTATTAAGGAGAGTGAATGACATGACAGAGAAAAAAGTATCTTTAACTAAAAAAGACCGCTTAAGCGTTATGCTACGTTCACAATTCTTACAAGGTTCTTGGAACTATGAACGTATGCAAAATGGTGGTTGGGCATTCTCGCTTATTCCAGCATTGAAAAAATTATATCCAAATCCAGAAGATTCAAAAGCAGCGTTAAAACGTCACTTAGAATTCTTTAATACACACCCATATATCGCTTCACCAATTTTAGGGGTAACATTAGCATTGGAAGAAGACCGTGCGAATGGTGCGCAAATTGATGACGCAACAATTCAAGGGGTTAAAGTTGGGATGATGGGACCTCTAGCAGGTATCGGTGACCCAGTATTCTGGTTTACAATTCGTCCTATTTTAGGAGCGATTGCTGCAGGGTTAGCTGCAACAGGTTCTATCATTGGACCATTGTTCTTCTTCATCGTTTGGAACTTAATTCGTATTGCATTTATGTGGTCTACACAAGAATTAGGTTACCGTCAAGGTTCTGAAATTACAAAAGACTTATCCGGTGGTATTTTACAATCTATTACAAAAGTATCTTCAATCGTGGGGATGTTTGTAATGGGTATTTTGGTTCAACGTTGGACAAGCATGAAATTCCCACTTGTTTTAACAAGAGTAGAATTGAAAGCTGATCAATATATTCAATTGCCAGGTACAGATGACGTTGTTACTGGAGGCCAATTAGGAGATATTGTTACTAAATTACTAGGTGGTAAAAACATATCTCCAGAAGCTGTGACAACACTTCAAGACAACTTAAACAAGTTAATTCCAGGGTTAGCAGCGTTACTATTAACATTCTTTGTAATGTGGTTATTGAAGAAAAATGTAAAACCAATTTACATTATCTTTGGGCTATTTGCATTAGGTATTTTAGCTGGTTTAACAGGAGTAATGGCTCCTTAATAAGAGGATTGGAGAGTAGACTATGGTTGTATCGTTAAATACAAAAGCCATTTATAAAACCAAAGCAAACCTATTTAATGGGGGGATTGGATATACCAATGGGGATATTCTGATTGGAGATCGTGCTTTTGAATTTTACAATCATAATAATCCAGAAAGCTATCTTCAAATTCCTTGGGAAGAGATTAAGCTGGTAAGAGCTCATGTCATGTTTAAAGGGAAGTTTATTCGTGCGTATTACATCGATACGAATTCCTCTAAAACATTCCAGTTTGTATCCAAGGATTCTGGTAGAACACTTAAAGTGATGCGGGAATTTATTGGAAACGAGAAAATCGTTAAGACAGAGCCGTTAATCAGTTTTAAAAAACTTTTCAAAAAATAAATAAATATCCACCGGCTTAGCCGGTGGATATTTATTTTTGATTATTTTGAGTCACGATCAATGGGTAGTGTTCTAAAGAAATGTTTAAATCAACTTTATCATATATGATAAATTCACCATCCGTTTGCGCTTTAATAGGTTCATTGATTTGAATACGCGCAGAAGTACAATTATATTTTTGTAAGTTATTAGGAAAATGCTTAAAGTGAGTTCCGTTGGTTAGAATAAACGGGAAAGCTTTAAGGTTGGTAAATGCACTTACTTTACGAGCAATCACGATTTCAAAAGAATGATTTCCTTGTTTAGCAGTTGGAACAAAACGAATCCCGCCACCGAAGTAGGAATGATTAAATGCTCCTACAAGCAGATTATCGGTCACTGTGAAACTTTCGTTGCCACCGATAGTCACTATTGCTTCAAACTCTCTTCGTTCTCTAAAAGCCTTCAAAATAGGTGTGAGATAAGAGGCTTTTTTTATGCCGTTGGATTCAAGAACAGCCTGACGTTGGTGCTGATTGAGTTCACAAATAGCCGCATCAATTCCAAACCCAAGGGAATTTAATGCAACGCCTGACTTTCCTGAATATTTTTCATGGTAGGAGAGAAATTCCAAATCTACGGTTGGTGCTGCTTGAAGATTTAAGATAAACTGCTCAGCATCATGAATCAGATTCATTTCTCGTGAAAAGTCATTTCCCGTTCCTGCGGGTAAGTAGGAAAGTGGGACAATGAGCTGATGTTGTTTCAAATATTGTATAGCTTCATTCAGTGTTCCATCTCCACCAATAATGACGACTTTAGTGTGCTCATTTCTTTCTGGTAAATGCTTTTGGAGAAGCTCAGGTAGTTCACCAGCTCTTTGTGTTTGAAATAGCTTAAAATGGATACTATGCTTCGTACAAGCTTCTACCAGTTGATTAATTTGAAGTTGTCCAGAGTGGCTTCCAGACATTGGATTCCCAAAAATAAATAAATTCATGATTAACATCCTTTCAATTGACATAATTATAGCATAAAAGTAGTAAAAATAGAGTGCAAATTTTGCGGAATACCGTATAATAGAGACGAGGTGAAAGTATGGCGAATGATTTTTTTGAACACGTATTAAATCCAACATGGAAAAATTTACCAATCGAATCGAAAGAGGTAGTCTTTCGAAATGTATTAAGATATTTTGTAAATCCAATGTCAACGATTGAAAATTTAAGAGCCGTTAAATTTGAATTTGGCGGGATTACGAACGAAACATTTGAAGTTACTATTGATGGAAGAGAGTTTGTCTTTGTTCCTGGTCAAAATGAAGTCATTTTAGGATGGGATAGTGGTCTTTCTGGATTGTCAGGACTAGACTGTAGTGAAGAACGTCAAGAGCTTCGTTATGCTTTTAAACGCTATTTAAATCAACATCTAACTGGCTTTATGTTTTTGAATCAAGATGTACAAGAAAAAGACTTATCGAGTGAAAAATTAACGACGCAAATTGTTGAAGATGGCATTAATTTGATGACCTCTGAATTAAGAAAAGTCGATATCCCAGCAATGTTAGTAGAGAAGAAACCTAATTTTGTTGGTCTTCGTTTTATTGGAAACTACTCAGTTGTTACAGGACAACTAACAGGAGCAGGGGAACCTTCAAGCGAAACACTAGAAATTTTAGAAGAAGCTATTACACCAGATAATTCGATGGAAGCATTATTCCAAGAATTCCCTAGAGCTGTTCGAGTGGACCGCTACTTTATGCAACAAGACTTGAAGAATCCTGATAATTTTACTTGCTATGTGGCCGACCCTGTTGGTTATGAAGAGGCTAGAAAAGAAATTGAACGTACGGGTATGGGGCTTTTAAACGAAGACGAATGGGAGTATTGCTGCGGAAGTGGAACGCGTCGTCTATTTAAATGGGGCAACCAATTACATCGTTCTCTGATTCAAGATGAGGCAAATTCTCCATTATGGAATGAAAATATGTTTGGATTAGAAATCGCAAATGCTGAATTTGGACCTGAGTTAATAGAGGGGAGACCGTATACTAAGGGAGCGTGGCTTGAAGAAAACTTCAAAGCACCTGTTTTAAATTTATTACCGTTATCGTCATATTACTCAGTTAATTTACCGCTACTAGTGGACCCAAATGGCTATCTAGCTGCAGGATATTACTGCGCAAGACGTGCTATTCGAATTGAAATGTAATATAGAAATCAGTCACTTTTGTGGCTGATTTTTTAAATATTTATTAAAGTCAAAAAAAGTCAAATAAAATTATTGACCTTTTCTGACTAAAGGTGTATACTTAAATCATGGTCAAGAGACCACAAAAGGAGGAATGAAGATGAATATTGAAAAGATGACAACAACAATGCAACAAGCATTAGGCCAAGCGCAACAAATTGCGATTATTCGTAAACATCAAGAAATAGATATTCCTCATTTATGGAAAGTATTTATGGAACCAAATCACTTTGCTAGAAATCTATATGGTGATTTGAATGTGAACGAAAAAGAATTTGAGGAATTAATTGATAAAGAATTAGACCGTATTTCTGTAGTAGAAGGTCAAAATGTACAGTATGGTCAAGCGATGAGTCAAAACTTATTTAGACTCTTTGCAGAAGCGGATAAAATTCGCGAATCATTTAAAGATGATTATCTTTCAACAGAAGTTGAGGTGTTAGCGTTAATGGAACTACAAAACCATCCATTGACTCAGTATTTAACACAACATCAAATTACAAAACAAAAACTACAAGCTCGTATCGAAGAGCTAAGAGGAGGAGAGCGTGTGACTAGTCAAAATCAAGAAGAACAATATGAAGCATTATCAAAATATGCTCGTAATTTAAATGAAGCTGTTCAATCTGGAAAACAAGATCCAGTCATTGGACGTGACGAAGAAATTCGAGATGTGATTCGAATCTTGTCTCGTAAAACTAAAAATAATCCAGTATTGATTGGGGAACCTGGTGTCGGTAAGACAGCGATTGTTGAAGGTTTAGCTCAACGTATTGTGAAAAAAGACGTACCAGAAAACTTAAAAGACAAATTAATCTATTCATTAGATATGGGTGCTTTAATCGCGGGTGCTAAATTCCGCGGTGAATTCGAAGAACGTTTGAAAGCCGTTCTTAAAGAAGTAACCAAATCAGAAGGACGCATCATCTTATTCATCGATGAAATTCATACCATCGTTGGGGCAGGTAAAACAGAAGGCTCTATGGATGCTGGAAACTTGCTAAAACCAATGTTGGCTCGTGGTGAGTTACATTGTATTGGTGCAACAACTCTTGACGAATACCGTGAAAACATGGAAAAAGACAAAGCATTAGAACGTCGTTTCCAAAAAGTGCTCGTTCAAGAACCAACTGTTGAAGATACGATTTCAATTCTTCGTGGATTGAAAGAACGTTTCGAAATCCACCACAGTGTAAACATTCATGATAATGCATTAGTAGCAGCAGCGACTTTATCAAATCGTTATATCACTGATAGATTCTTACCAGATAAAGCGATTGACTTAGTCGATGAGGCATGTGCAACGATTCGTGTAGAAATGAATTCAATGCCAACAGAGCTTGATGCTGTTACTCGTCGTTTGATGCAATTAGAAATCGAAGAACAAGCGTTGAAGATGGAAAAAGATGAAGCTTCTCAAAAACGACTTGCTATTTTACAAGAGGAACTTGCTGAACAAAGAGAAAAAGCAAACTCACTCAAAATGAAGTGGGAAGTTGAAAAAGAAGAAGTCAATAAAATCCGTAATAAACGTGAAGAGTTAGATCGTGCAAAACACGAATTAGAACAAGCAGAAGCTGACTACAATCTTGAAAAAGCTGCTGAACTTCGCCACGGACGTATACCAGCTCTTGAACATGAGTTAAAAGAACTTGAAGAACAAAATAAAGCAAATGCTGAAAGCACTCAACGCCTTGTTCAAGAATCAGTAACATCAGAAGAAATTGCTCGTGTAGTAGGTCGTTTGACTGGTATTCCTGTAACTAAGTTAATGGAAGGCGAACGTGAAAAACTACTTCACTTAGAAGATATTCTTCATGAACGTGTTATCGGTCAAGATGAAGCGGTTCAAAAAGTCGCTTCAGCAGTTCTTCGTTCTCGTGCAGGATTACAAAATCCTAGCCGACCAATCGGAAGCTTCTTATTCCTTGGACCTACTGGGGTTGGTAAGACAGAACTTGCTAAAGCTCTTGCAGAAGATTTATTCGACTCAGAAGACCATATGGTTCGTATCGACATGAGTGAATATATGGAAAAACATTCAGTGTCTCGTTTAGTGGGTGCTCCTCCAGGATATGTAGGATATGAAGAAGGAGGCCAATTAACAGAGGCTGTTCGTCGTAATCCATATACAATCGTACTTTTAGATGAAATTGAAAAAGCACATCCAGATGTATTTAATATCTTATTACAAGTATTAGATGATGGACGCTTAACGGATTCTAAAGGACGTGTTGTTGACTTCAAGAATACAGTGATGATTATGACAAGTAATATCGGTTCACAATTCTTGCTTGAAACACAAGGCGACACTATCGACGAAGAAACTCGTACGGCAGTAGAGGGTGTTCTAAAAGCAACCTTCAAACCAGAGTTCTTAAACCGTATTGATGAAACAATCTTCTTCACACCACTTTCTAAAGACAACATTCGTGGTATTATTACGAAGATGTTGAACCAATTAGCAGTACGTGTGGAAGATCAAGAAATCGTCCTAAGCTTCACAGATGAATTGAAAGATTGGATTGCAGACAATGCGTATAATCCAGTGTATGGTGCTCGTCCAATTGCGCGTTACATCCAACGTGAAATTGAGACACCACTTGCTAAAGAAATCATCCGTGCAAGCATCCTTCCAGGAGACAAAGTGAAATGTGATTTAGGAATCGATCACGTGACATTTGAAGTCGTTGGTAAGAATGAATAATCGATAAACAAAAACGCAATGGACAACTGTCCATTGCGTTTTTTTATGCTTTATTGGTCTTCTTGAACGCGACGTTTTCTTACTCCCCAGAATTGGAAGTAGTCGGTACGAATAGCACCGTTGTAGAGTTTGCGTTTCTTTGTAGCTTTTTGACCATAGTGTTCTTCGAACGTTAAGTCACTTGTTAAGATGTACTTACTCCAAGTTTCTAGTGGAGCATAAGTTTCACCCATTTGCTTATAGATAGCTTGAGCCTGTTCTTGTGAAAGAAGACGATCTCCATAAGGTGGGTTTGAAACGATAATTCCATTTTCTTTCTTTGTACGGAAGTCTTTTAATTGCATTTGCTTGAATTCAATTTGATCAGCGACGCCGGCTTTAATGGCATTTTGTTTCGCAATTTCAATCATGGAACCATCAATATCGGCACCAAGAATATCTAGTTGGAGTTCAGTGCGGATTTCTTTTCTAGCTTCTTCTCTGACTTTATCGAAGACACCAGGAGTAAAGAAAGTCCATTTTTCAGCGGCAAACGAACGATTTAATCCAGGAGCGATATTCTTACCGATAAGAGCGGCTTCGATTGGAATTGTACCAGAACCGCAAGTAGGGTCATAGAATGGTTTATCGGGATACCAGCTCGTCAGCATAACAAGTGCAGCAGCCATGTTTTCTTTAAGCGGTGCGCCACCTTTTTCTGTACGGTAACCACGCTTGAAAAGACTCGTTCCACTCGTGTCGATGGTTAAAGTCACAACATCTTTTAAAATCGCTACTTCGATAGGATAGAGGGCACCAGACTCAGGTAAATGAGTACGACGGTGATAAGCCTCGCTTAAACGATTCACAATTGCTTTTTTTACGATTGATTGGCAATTAGGAACACTATGAAGAGTTGACTTCACAGATTTACCGGATACTGGGAATTCAGCATCGACTGGAAGAATTTTCTCCCAAGGAATCGCCTTTGTTTGTTCAAAGAGCGAGTCGAATGTTTTTGCTGTGAATTGTCCCATAATAATTTTGATACGGTCTGTTGTACGAAGCCAAATATTTGTACGAGCAATATCGTAATCGTCACCTTCAAAAAAGGCTTTTCCGTTTTCTACTTGAACGTCGTAACCCATGTTGCGTAATTCTTTTCCAACAAGAGCTTCGATGCCTGCAGCAGCAGTAGCTACTAATTTATATTTTGTCATAGATTTCTCCTTTATTCGTAAAAAGAGGAGTGGACACAAGGCCACACTCCTTACAATTCGCTAAAATCCTGAAGTAAACTTCTGTAAGCCATGTTCTGTTCCATTTAATAGCAGGATCTATTAAATTTCAGTAATCATCTGTCTACACAAAATGTGTCTCTTTTTTCGTTCATTTCCTAATAAGAGTGCCCCTACCATAAGTTTGGGTTGCTCGCTCGAGGGGTTTACCGCGTTCCACCAATTCCGTTTCCAGAATTGCTTCGTCACTGTGGCACTTTCAAGAATACTAGAGCATAGCATTGCCGTAGCTCGTTTTTCTGCCGTCAACCTAAAGTTGCCTTAGCTTATTGTTTCGCTAAGCACGATCACTACAAGCATCTCAGCCTGTGCGAGCATGGACTTTCCTCAGCAAATTAATGCCGCGATTACTCAAAGTTTACTAAATTTAAAAAAGTTCGTTATATCAGATTTGATATATTAATAGTTATTGTCGCGTACTGGTGTAATTACGCGTGTTTTGTAGAAATCATCATCGTCTTCTGCAACATCTTGAGAAGAAGTAGAGTAGTTGTCTTCTTCTAATTTAGAATCGAAAACGTGTTTTTCTAAGTTTGATAAACGTTTTAAGATATCAAAGTTTGTAACTCCTGATGAAGATACATTGCTTGAACGGTTTGCTTTTGAAACAGTAGCTTGACGTGAGAGTTCGTCTACTTTTGTTAATAAGCGTTCGTTTTCAGCTTGTAAGAAGCTGATTTCTTTTTGGAATGTGTCGTAATCACGAATAATTAAATCTAAAAATGCATCGACTTCTTCAATGTCGAATCCTCTGAATGAGCGTTTAAATTGTTTTTGTAAAATATCTTTTGTACTTAATGAAATACGTGCCATAATTACTTTCCCCTTTTTTAATCTGTCAAATAGTCATTAATTAATTTATCTTCTTAATGATACTAAAATCCATGGAAAAATACAAATAGGATAGGGTTATTTTTAGTTATTTTTAATGAAATTTGTTATAATTTTTTAAAAATACAAGTAAAGAAGAGGATTAACATGAACTGGTTAGAAGTCACAGTAAATACGCATTCTGAGAGCGTCGAAGTCGTAAGTTCGATTTTAATTGAATTAGGCTCAAAAGGAGTGTCGATTGATGATCCACAAGACTATTATCAATTAACAGATGAACAATTAGAATGGTTGAAAGTGCAACAAAAAGACTTATACGACACAGATACAGTCATTGTGAAGGGCTATTTCCAACCAAGCCAATGGACGAAAGAGGCCAAAGTGAAGTTAGCCGAGCAATTAAAAGAGCTTGAAAGTTACGGCCTAGAAACAGGACCTTTAACCGTTCGTGTGAGTGAGGTTGGGGAGGAAGACTGGGCAACGGCGTGGAAACAATACTACTTCCCAGTACGTGTAACACGTTATTTAACTGTTGTTCCTAGTTGGGTAGATTACGAGAAAGAACAAGAAGATGAACTCATCATTGAATTAGATCCAGGTCTTGCATTTGGAACAGGAACGCACCCAACAACACAGCTATCCCTCACAGCGCTTGAACAGACGATTCGTGGTGGGGAAAGTGTATTAGACGTTGGTACTGGTTCAGGAGTATTAAGTATCGCCTCAAAACTATTAGGAGCTGGGCAAGTAACGGCCTTTGATATTGATGAAATGGCTACACGTGTAGCGAAAGAAAATATTGCTTTGAACCCTACGATTGGTGCAATCGATGTCTATGAAAATAACTTACTCGTTGGTGTAGACCAAAAGAGTGATTTAATTGTGGCGAATATTTTAGCTGAAATTTTAGTTCAAATGCCTAAAGATGCGTATCGTAACTTGAAAGAAAATGGAACATTAATTCTATCAGGAATTATCGAATCAAAAGCACGTGAAGTACAAGAAGCATATGAAGAAGCAGGATTTACTCTAGTAGAACGAATGACGATGAAAGAGTGGAACTGCTTTGTAATGAAAAAGGATGTTGAATAATGCAACGGTATTTTGTAAAAGGAATTGTCAGTGAAACGACGCATTCGCTAGAGTTCTCAAAAGAGCAAGTACATCAGCTGAAAAAAGTGATGCGTGTTCGTGTGGGAGAACTATTCGAAGTGGTTGATGATAACAGTCAATTAGCTATTGTTGAAGTGACTGCATTAGAACCATTTGAAGTGAAAGCCGTAGAACTTTTAGAGCAAAAAGTAGAACTTCCTGTATCCGTTACGATTGCAGTGGGTCTTTCTAAAGGAGATAAACTCGACTGGATTGTTCAAAAGGCGACAGAACTTGGCGTTAGTGAAATCATTCCGCTTTCTATGACACGAAACGTAGTTAAATGGACAGGAGACAAGTCAGCTAAAAAAATCGAACGACTTCAAAAGATTGCCGAAGAAGCTAGCGAACAATCGCATCGCCTCAAAGTTCCTCGCGTAACGAACTTGATGACATTAAAAGAGTTGGCTAGTTACACTTCGAATTTTGAACAAAAATTGATTGCCTATGAAGAATCTGCCAAAGTTGGAGAAAGCCTTCAATTGGTTAAGAGTTTACAGTCATTACAAGGCAACGAGCGCATTATTTTCGTCTTCGGACCAGAAGGTGGCATCGAAGAACAAGAGGTGGAGTTGCTAGAGAAAAGTGGATATCTTCCATGTTCACTCGGACCACGCATTTTACGCGCTGAAACAGCACCACTTTATGCACTAGCTGCAGTTTCTTATCAATGTGAGTTATTATAAGAACCAATAGTTGACGATACTTGGTTGTCGCGGTACTATAAAGATTACATTGAAGCAAGAAATGCTTAAGGAGTTTACAAATGTCTAAAAATAAGACTTATACCGCAGATGATGTCCTTGCAATGTGTAAGGAGTACATGAACGGAACACATATTAAATTTATTGAAAAAGCGATCTATTTTGCGACATATGCTCATAAAGAACAAATTCGTAAATCTGGAGAAGCTTATATTGTGCATCCCATTCAAGTAGCTGGAATTCTTGCTGAATTAAAGTTGGATCCAGACACGATTGCGACTGGGTTTCTTCATGATGTCGTCGAAGATACTGGGTTTAGTATTGATGATATTGAATACGAATTTGGAAAAGATGTTGCATTTCTCGTTGAAGGTGTAACAAAACTAGGGAAAATTAAATATAAATCTCATGCAGAGCAACAAGCGGAAAACCACCGTAAGATGCTTCTTGCGATGGCAAATGACCTTCGTGTAATCATGGTAAAACTGGCAGACCGTTTGCATAATTTACGTACGTTGAAATTCCATAAGCCTGAAAAGCAACGCATGATTGCAGAAGAGACGCTGGAGATTTATGCACCGCTCGCACATCGTCTAGGGATGAATAAAATTAAGTGGGAATTAGAAGATACATCTCTTCGTTATTTAAACCCACAGCAATATTATCGCATTGTCCATTTAATGAATTCAAAACGTGATGAACGAGAAGAGTATATTAATACAACGATTGAAAATATTAAAGAAGCGACAAAAGATTTGGAAATTGATGCGGTTATTTACGGACGTCCAAAACATATTTATTCCATCTACCGTAAAATGAAGGACCAAAAGAAACAGTTTAGTGAGATTTACGACTTACTTGCCATCCGTGTATTAGTAGATAGCATTAAAGATTGCTATGCTGTTCTTGGAGCGATTCATACAAAATGGAAACCAATGCCAGGTCGTTTTAAAGACTATATCGCGATTCCAAAGGCGAATATGTATCAATCCATCCACACAACCGTGATTGGACCGGGCGGACGACCAGTAGAAATTCAAATCCGTACGTTTGAGATGCACCGAGTTGCTGAATACGGGGTTGCGGCTCACTGGGCTTATAAAGAAGGAAATAAAGAAAAAGTGACGAACGATCCATTACAAAAACAATTGGATTGGTTCAAAGACTTAATTGAACTACAAAATGAAACAAAAGATGCCAAAGACTTCATGAATAGTGTGAAGGAAGACATCTTTGGCGATAAGGTCTATGTCTTTACACCAAAAGGAGATGTATCTGAACTTCCTTTAGGGTCTGGACCACTTGATTTTGCTTATAATATCCATACTGAAGTCGGAAACAAAACAGTGGGTGCCAAAGTCAATAATAAGATTGTTCCATTGAACTATCAGTTAAAGACTGGTGATATCGTAGAAGTCTTAACGTCAGCAAATTCGTTTGGACCTTCTCGTGACTGGATTAATTTAGTATTTACGAGTCGTGCGAAGAATAAAATCAAGCGTTTCTTTAAATTACAAGACCGTGATGAGAACATTCTAAAAGGGCGCGAATTACTGGAAAAACAAATTACAGAACTTGGATTTAATTTCAAGGACTTCATGACCAAACAAGGAATGAAGGATATTGCCACTCGTTTCAATTTTGGAACAGAAGAAGACTTGCTTGCTGCGATTGGATTTGGTGAGATTTCGTATCAAACAGTTGCCAATAAGATGACTGACAAGGCTCGTCGAGAAATCGAAGACCAAAAAGTAGTGGAGACAGCCTTTGAGAAAACAACTCCTCAAGGACAGAAGAAAGAAAGTCAAAAGATGAAGATTCGTCACGAAGGTGGCGTCGTCATCGAAGGAGTAGACAATCTACTTATTCGTTTAAGTCGTTGTTGTAACCCAGTTCCAGGGGACGATATTGTTGGTTATATTACAAAAGGACGTGGGATTTCTGTTCATAGAAAAGACTGTCCAAACGTTCAAGTACCAGAGAACGAACAAAGTCGTTTAATTGAAGTTGATTGGGAAGATACAGCTAATACAAGTCAGCAATATGATACAGAGCTTGTTGTAGAAGGATACAATAGAAATGGATTGTTAAACGAAGTCTTAAACGTTATTAATAGTACGACGAAATCATTGAACTCTGTGAATGGTAAAGTCGATGCGAATAAGATTGCGACGATTTCAGTGAATATCGGAATTATGAATACGCATCAATTAGATTTTATTGTGGATAAAATTAAACAGATTCCAGATGTATACAGTGTTCGTCGTGTGATTTCATAGGAGGAATTCATGAGAATTGTATTACAACGAGTGAAGTCTGCAAGTGTTTCTATCGATGACGTGGTTGCTGGTAACATTAATCAAGGCTTCTTATTGTTAGTTGGGGTGGGCCCTGAAGATAGTAGTGATGATGCGTCTTACTTAGCAAGAAAGATTGCGGGGATGCGTATCTTCAGTGATGAAAATGGAAAAATGAATTTATCGATTGACCAAATCGGAGGAAAGATTTTATCTGTTTCGCAGTTTACACTATTTGCCGACACGAAGAAAGGGAATAGACCTTCCTTTACAGGCGCTGCCAGTCCAGATCTCGCTACAAAACTTTACGAAGAATTCAATGAGTTGCTGCGTACGGAGTATGGGTTAACCGTTGAAACAGGAGAGTTTGGTGCAGATATGCAAGTGAGTCTTGTGAATGACGGACCAGTAACCATTATTCTAGATACTAAAAATTAATAAAAATAAAGCACAGGAGGAATCCTGTGCTTATTTATTTAGTATGATTTATTAAGGACGTTTGTTTTCTAAGTCTGTTCTTACGACTAAAACATCGCAAGACGCATTTCGAATCACATATTCAGAAACAGAACCGATAAAGAGACGTTCCACAGCGTTTAATCCAGTAGCGCCCATCATAATAAGATCGATTCCATAGTCTTTTGGAAGTTGTTTTGAAATGATTGCTTTTGGTGAACCATATTCAAGAACAGTTTCAACATCAGTAAAGTTATGAGTCTTAGCGTATTCCACATATTCTGCAAATAAGTTTTCGGCTTGTTTACGAATCTCATCAGAGAAGTTACCTTCAAAACCAGTTGGAGTTTGAAGTGAACGAGTATCAATCACATGTGTTAAAACAAGTTTAGCATGATTTCGTTTCGCAACTTCAATGGCTTTGTCAAAGGCTAGTTTTGCTTCTTTAGACCCATCGATCGGAACGAGTATTTTTTCATATTCATGAAACATATCATCACATCCTTATTCTTGATATTCTTATTATACACCTAAATAAAACGAATGAAAAGGGAACCAAAACGGATAGGTTGGGGATTTTTGCAAAAAGAAAAACCACTCATAAAGAGTGGCCTAAAGTTAATAACTTTATATAGATTTCCAGTGATGCCGTTTGATGTATTTGTTAGTTTGAACCCGCATCTAAAGCAGGTGGGCTTCTATGTATTACTTCTAACTACCAAGTGAAAGGGCTTGTTATCTGTAATATCAATCTGAATCCCTAAAAAGTCGTAAATTGTTCGGTCAACACTTAGTAAATACCGCGCACATCGTAGATCTCTATGTCATTATAGTAGCACATGAAACGGTGAAATGCAATAAAACTTTGGTACCGATTTCTTAAGAAATCACTAATTATTTTTGATGAAATTTTTGGTACTGTTTCATCAAAGCCTCCTCATAGGAAGAGGTTGGTTCTGGAGTGAAATACTCTTCCTGTCTTAACGCATCCGGTAAGTATTGCTGCTTTACAAAGTGTCCTGGATAGTCATGAGGATACTTGTAGCCAATGCCACGACCTAATTTTTGAGCGCCTGAATAATGAGCATCTTTTAAGTGGTCTGGAATACTAATGGCACGACCTTTTCTGACATCAGACAAGGCACTATCGATTGAACGAATCGCTGTGTTTGATTTTGGAGAAAGGGCAAGCTCGATAATGGCATTTGCAAGCGGAATTCTTGCTTCAGGTAAACCGAGACGTTCAGCAGCTTGTACGGCAGAAACAGCACGGGATACTCCTTGTGGATTTCCTAACCCAATATCTTCATAGGCAATGACTAAGAGACGTCTCATTAAACTAGTAAGGTCTCCAGCTTCCATTAAACGAGCAGCGTAATGCAAGGCTGCGTTTACGTCAGAACCACGAATCGATTTTTGAAGAGCTGAGATGACATCGTAATGCTGGTCCCCATCTTTATCATAGGAGAGTGCTTTTCGTTGGATGCATTCTTCTGCGATTTGAATGGAAATGTGAATATGGCCATCCATACTTGGTTCAGTAGATTTTGCGGCTAGTTCAAGAGCGTTCAAGGCACCTCTAACGTCTCCATTTGTACTAGTTGCAAAATGATTTAAGGCTTCTTCTGTGACTTCTAGATTGAGTTTACCTAGACCACGTTCTTCATCTTCAATCGCCTTTAAGAGTGCTTTTCGAATATCCTCTGTAGAGAGTGGTTTTAGTTCAAAGATTTGTGTACGACTACGAATCGCAGGATTAATCGAGATGTATGGATTCTCAGTGGTTGCTCCGACTAAAATAATTCGACCGTTTTCTAAATGGGGCAATAAGAAGTCTTGTTTCGTTTTATCAAGACGATGAATTTCATCTAGTAGGAGAATCACGCTGCCAGACATTTTGGCTTCTTCAGCTACAATTTGTAAGTCTTTTTTTGTATCGGTTGCGGCATTGAGTTGTCTAAAAGCAACCTTTGTACTTCCACTAATGGCACTAGCGATACTTGTTTTCCCAGTTCCCGGAGGCCCATATAAAATCATGGATGATAATTGTTTGGCCACAACCATACGATTGATGATTTTTCCAGGAGAGACAAGATGCTCTTGACCAAACACTTCGTCAATTGTACGAGGTCGCATGCGGTAAGCAAGCGGTTGATGGTTCATGACAGTTCCTCCTTTAAATTCTCTATGTTTAGTGTATCATAAGTTTAAAGAATGATATAATAGGAAAGATTAAAACATCTTATTAGGACAAAGATTAGACATCCCGTATAATAATATTGTTTGAAAGTGAGGAGAGTTCAAGGTGAATTACTTAGATTATGCAGCAACAACACCGGTAAACCCTGAAGTGTTAGAAGTGATAACAAAGGAAATGGCTTCTTTTGGGAATCCTTCTAGTGTGTATCGCATCGGTCGTGAACAAAAACAAAAAATTGAACGTGTAAAAAAAGCGATTTTATCTGAATTACAAGCATCTCCACACGATGCTATTATATTTACAAGTTCAGGTTCTGAAGGGAATAATTTAGTGTTCGAGAGTATTAGGGAGCACTTTGCACATGATAAAGGACATATCATTGTTTCTGGTGTGGAGCATCCATCCGTTCGAAAACCTGCTGAATTTTTAGCAGAAGAGGGATTTGAGGTAACGTTTTTAGCTCCTAATAAGGATGGAATTGTGACCGTATCTGAGGTTGAGAAAGCTCTTAGAGAGGATACACGTCTTGTTTCTATCATGACGGTCAACAATGAGACGGGAGGAAGATTCCCAATTGAAGAAATTGCAGCTTTGTTAAAAGAGACAACAGTATTCTTCCATACGGATGCCGTTCAGGCCTTTGCACAAGAAGAACTAAATGTGGATGGTATCGACTATTTAACAGCTTCTGGACATAAAATTTATGCTCCAAAAGGGATTGGCTTTTTATACAAATCAAAAGATGCGCCGCTTCATGCTTTAATTAAAGGTGGCGGTCAAGAGTTAGGTTTTAGAGCCGGGACAGAGAATGTTCCTTATATTCTAGGATTTGAAAAAGCAATGCAAATTGTAGTGACAGCTAGAGAAGAGCTCGTTAAAACTTATCAAGAACTCCAAGTGTACTTAATGGATGCATTAACTCAAAAAGGAATTGCGTTTGAAATGAATGGAATCTCTAATCCTAAAAATCCACATATTTGCAATATTTGGTTAAAGGGAAGAAAAGCAACTCAAACCTTAATCTTTAATGATTTAAAAGATGTATCGATTTCAGCAGGCTCAGCTTGTTCGGCAGGAAGTGTACAAATCAGTCCTGTATTATCTGCAATGTATCCTGGTGAAAACAGTCGCCTTGAAGAATCGATCAGGCTTTCCTTTGGAATGGGTTCAACAATAGAGGATATTGATGCATTCGTAGACGCATTACGTTAATGGAGAGCTTTTGTTTAACGGCAAAATATGGTAAACTAATCATGTATTATAAGAAAGAGGAGAAGCGCATATGGCATTTACACCAACTGCATCATTAAAAGGATCAAACCAAGTCTTTTCGGTTAGTCCAACTTGTAAAGGATATACATTACGTGATAATGGCTTTACTGAAACAAAATCTGGAAACTTCCAATTAATTCGTAGTTTAGATGAAACAATTGATGATCACCGTGGATTAAAATTAAAAGTCATGGTTGATAAAGATAAAAAACAATTGAAGATCTCTACAGTAACAAAAAACGGATTACAAACCGTTGACTTATACGGCAAAGCGAATACTGCGATGGCTGTTGAGAAATTAGAGTTTATTTTAGATGGGCTTGTTGAACGAGGCGTTCTTGAAGTAACAACAAAATAGTGTATAAGAAAAGAGAGACAGTTCAAAATTGAACTGTCTCGTTTATCATGCACGGGCGGTGTTCCCTGTAGCTGTATTATTCGACTTCAGGTAGCGGCTTAAATTGTGCTACGAAGCTTTGAGTGTCGCCAAAATAAAGATTCTCGCTAGGAACTTCATATAGCTCCTGCATTCTCTTGCTTAGAGAATATGGAAGATTAGTTGAATCTTTTTCATACTTCGTAAGCGTATCTTTGTTTATTTTAAGATATTTGGCGGCTTCCAATAGTGTTAAATTACGATTAACCCGTGCTGCTCGTAAAGAGATCATCATACACCTTCGCCCCCTCTTTCTCAACTTAATTATAGTGAAAACGCAACCGTTTGTCAAAAACACAATTGGGCAAAAATCCCAGTACTATCGCATTTTCAATGATTTTCAAGCAAAATTTTTGAAAAAATAGAAAATAAATTTAAAATTAGGGTAAATTCTGATAACTCGACCTTCAAATCGACTAGTTCAGGAAATAAAAAGAAATGATGGTGAAAGAATGAGTAACGAAAAAACAAGAGTTGTCGTTGGCATGAGCGGAGGGGTTGACTCCTCAGTTACAGCTTTACTATTAAAAGAAGCTGGATATGATGTCATCGGTATTTTTATGAAAAACTGGGATGATACGGACGAAAATGGCGTTTGTACAGCAACAGAAGACTACAAAGACGTCGCAGCCGTTGCAGAACAAATCGGTATTCCGTATTATTCAGTGAACTTTGAAAAAGAATATTGGGATCGTGTATTTGAATATTTCCTACGTGAGTACCGCTTAGGACGTACACCGAACCCGGATGTGATGTGTAATAAAGAAGTGAAATTCCAAGCTTTCCTAGATTACGCGATGCAATTAGGAGCAGATTATGTAGCAATGGGTCATTATGCGCGTGTTGAAAAGGACGAAAATGGAATTGTTCACCTATTAAGAGGAAAAGACAATAATAAGGACCAAACGTATTTCTTAAGCCAATTGAATCAAAAGCAATTGGAAAAAGCGATGTTTCCAATTGGTCACTTAGAGAAAAAAGAAGTGCGCGAGATTGCTGAAAAGTATAATCTGGCAACCGCGAAGAAGAAAGACTCAACAGGAGTATGCTTCATTGGTGAGAGAAACTTCAATGAGTTCTTATCAAACTATTTACCTGCTAAACCTGGGAAAATGGTAACTCTTGATGGAGAAGTAAAAGGTGAACACGCTGGTCTTATGTACTATACGATTGGTCAACGCCAAGGATTAGGAATTGGCGGCGGTGGTAAGACTAATGATCCATGGTTTGTCATTGGGAAAGACTTATCGACAAATACTTTATATGTAGGTCAAGGATTCCACCATCCAAACCTTTATTCTGATAGCTTAACGGCTACAGATATTCAATTTACAAATGATTTACCAAGAGAGAAGACATTCGAATGTACCGCAAAATTTAGATATCGTCAACAAGATACTAAAGTGAAAGTCGTATTAGATGAACAGGATCCAACATTGGCTACGGTGATTTTTGAAGAACCCGTTCGTGCGATTACACCTGGGCAAGCCGTAGTATTTTATGACGGTGAAGAGTGCCTTGGTGGAGGTATCATCGACAAAGCCTATATGGATGGCGAAGAACGTCAATACGTTTAAAACTAACAAACAGAAAGGAGAGTCCAAATGAGTGATACACCTTATATTGTAGGGGAAGTATTAACGACTTTTTTCGAGAATCCTCAAAACTTCTATAAAGTCATGCTTGTTCGTGTAATCGAATCTGATTGCGTGGATGTGGATGATGAGATTGTTGTAACAGGGATTTTCGGACAAATTCATTCGGATATCTCCTATCGTTTTAATGGGAAGATTGTTTCTCATCCAAAATACGGAGAACAATTCCAAGCGGATAATTATCAGCAGACACAACCTACTGGAAAAAGAGGACTCATTCAATATTTATCAAGTGCCCATTTTCCAGGAATTGGAGAGAAGACGGCTGAGAAGATTATCGAGAAATTAGGCGAAGATGCCATGAATCGTATTTTAAACGATGACAATGCGCTTGACGGGATTAGTGGCCTCACGAAAAAGAAAAAAGAAATGATCCGTGAAGTTATTCAACAAAATCAAGGTACTGAGAAGTTGATGTTTGAACTCACGAATCTTGGGTTTACTCCTGCGATTGCGCAAAAGATTATCGGCATGTATAAAGATAAGGCAAGAGCAGTGTTAGACGAAGATCCCTATGTTCTTCTTCAAAAAATAGAAGGACTAGGATTTAGAAGAATGGATAGCATTGCTCAATCGATGGGAATTGATCCAGATGATACTTCTAGGCTAAAGGGAGCTCTCTTTGTTGTGACAAGAGATTTCTGTTATCAAACAGGAGATACTTACTTGATGGCTGAAGTGTTAATCACGCAAGCTCAACGATTACTAGAGTCTTGTCAAAACTACTTAATCGAACCTGATAAGCTAGTAGATGCATTAAATGAATTGATTCGCGAAGGTGTTGTGTTTTCGGATGAAAACCGCATTGCGATTGCTTCTTTATACTATGCAGAACTAGGAATTAGTAACGCTCTGTCCAAACGGATTACAGCTTCTAAAGAAGAAATTAGTAAAGAAAAAATTGAAGAAGCAATTGAAAGAACGCAGGAGAAATTCGATATCCAATATGATGCGTCTCAAAAAGAGGCTATTTATCGCATTATGACTGAACCAATCTTTGTATTAACGGGTGGACCTGGTACTGGGAAGACGACGATTATTAATGCTGTTATTGATGTCTATGCTCAGCTAAACGAATTAGAGAATGACGATGAAATTGAAGAGGCGATTGTTCTTGCGGCGCCAACTGGACGAGCAGCAAAACGAATGAATGAATTGACAGGATATCCTTCTTCAACGATTCATCGATTATTAGGAATTGCAATTGATAGCGTGGATGATAGTTTTGAAGATAAGGAAATTACTGGAGAATTCTTAATTATTGATGAGATGTCGATGGTAGATACATGGTTAATGAATCGTGTGTTTAAAGCATCTCCACAAGGATTGAAGATTCTACTCGTAGGAGATAGTAATCAATTGCCTTCGGTCGGTCCAGGGCAAGTCTTAACGGACTTGCTGGAAACGAATCAAGTGCCAGCGATTGAACTAAAAAGAATTCACCGTCAAACTCAGCAATCTTCTATTGTCGAATTAGCGCATAGTATTAAAGATGGATTCTTACCGCGTAACTTTATGGAAAAACAAACGGACCGTAGCTTTTTACCATGTTCAACGGATCGTTTAGTTACCATTATTGAACAAGTCGTTGTAGCAGCTCTTAAAAAAGGCTATACAAAGCGCGATATTCAAGTACTAGCTCCGATGTATAAAGGAGAAGCTGGGATTAATGCCATCAATCAGATGATGCAAGAAATCTTGAATCCAAAAATTGGAAATTCAATTCGTGAAGTCGAGTCCTTCGACAAGGTCTTCCGTGTTGGCGATAAGGTTTTACAACTGGTGAATTTACCGGAAGAAAATGTTTATAATGGGGATATCGGCGAAATCACTGCGGTTCAATTTGCTAAAGAAAATGATGACCAAGTGGATAAAATATTCGTCTTATTTGATCAAACGGAAGTGGAATATCATAGGCCTGATTGGCAACAACTGACGCTAGCGTATTGTTGCTCCATTCATAAGGCTCAGGGTTCCGAATTCAAGATGGTCATCTTACCAATGGTTAATCAGTACTCACGTATGTTGCAAAGAAATCTATTGTATACAGCAGTTACGCGTAGTCAGCAGTATCTCATTATGTGTGGGGAAGCGGGGGCATTCCAAAAGAGTGCAACAACGGTTCCGCCAAAACGGGCGACTTTCTTACAAGAATTCTTAATGAACTTTAATGTTGAAAAGATAGAAGAAGTACCAGCGGATAATAAGAAGGAAACAGACTCGTTAGTAGTGGATAGTGGAAATACAATTGAGGATAAAGAACTTCAATTAACCATCCAAGCCATTGAAGACGGACTTATTTCTCCGATGATTGGAATGGATGACTTAACACCATATGATTTTATGACAAGAAGCTAGTTTTCTAGCTTCTTTTTTCGTGTTCTTTTAGCCGGAATTAATTGCCATCTGTCCATGATGTAGGGTAAAATGGGTACAAATGATTATGAAAGAAGGACAAATGATGAATCGACAAAAACATTTTTTAGTTTCTGAAGATGCTGTTCCTCCTGTATTTGCTAAAGTTTTGCAAGCCAAAGAACTCCTTGCAACTGGACAAGCAAAAGACGTCACTGAAGTAGTGAAGATGGTTGGCATCTCACGCAGTGTTTATTACAAGTATTATCGTAAAGTACAAGGTTTTTCATCTGTAAATGCTGGGAGAAAAGCATCCATTAATATCCATATGAAAAATATCAAAGGAACACTCACTAAGACACTTGAAGTGTTTGCAAATCGTGATATGAACATTTTGACGATTTTCCAAGGATTAGCTATTCATAGTGTTGCCGTTGTTCAAATTATGATTGATATTTCTGAGGCGACTGTTAGTGTGGAAGATGTTATCAAAGAAATTAACGCACTGGATAACATTATTTCTGTGGAGTTACAAAGTATCGAGTAATGAAAAAAGAATTTTTAAACTATTTAATAGAGAATAATATTCAGGTATTAATTTTCGATAAAGATGGCACTTTGACAGATACATCCACCTTATGGTTTGAACCAACGATTTTAGTTCTTGGTGAATTAGTGAATCGTAATGAGATGAATCTAACGAATGAAGAGCATGACGAGTTATTTAATCGTCTAGGAATCACTGAAACAGACATCATCGAAAATAGCGTGATTGCTGCTGGTTCGGTTCGCGATATGCTAGAAGTTTTAAATGAATTTAGAGCAATAGATATTGAAGAAAATTATAACTTTGTGGTGCAATACTTTGCAGACTATATCCTATCTCATCCGGAGAAAATCCAAACACTTGGCAAGGTAAAGAGAGCACTAAGTGAATTGAAAGAGGCAGGATATAAGATTGCCTTAGTGACCAATGATTCCCGTTTGCCGGCTGAAGCCGTATTAAAGGTTGCAGGAATTTTTGAGTTGTTTGACTTTGTTGGAACCACCGATGAATTTCCTTCAAAGCCAGCAACGAATTCGCTTTACGCTATTCAAAATCAATTCGGTGTATCTTTTAACGAGATGATTTATATCGGTGACTCAACGGTCGATGAAGAGTTTGCTAGAAATACAGCTGGATTTATTGCTGTGACAAGTGAACCTAATAATCCAGATGTTCTTCCTAGTGCTATTTTTAAAGTGAAATCGATTGAAGAATTATGCTAGGAGCGTGTTATGAAAACTACAATACAAGAAAATCATAAGTTTAAAGCTCTTTTAACAATTTTAATACCAGTTTTAATCTATCAAATTGCCAATTATTCGGCTCAGTTTATCGATACCGTAATGACAGGACGTTATAACGAAGTTCATCTTGCAGGTGTATCGATTGGTGGTAGCTTGTATGCGCCATTTTTCTCCTTATTGACAGGGACGATTTCTGGGCTAGTACCGATTGTTGGGCAATATTTTGGACAGAAGAAATTGGATAAGATAGAGCAAGTGATGCGTCAATACTTAATTATTGGCGTCGTATTAGCCATTGGTCTATTTGTTTTTGGAGTACTATTTCTTAAACCTGTTTTAGGGATTATGAATTTAGAACGAGAAGTGGAAGATGTAGCGGTGGGCTATTTAACTTGGTTATCCTTAGGTTTTGTTCCATTATTACTCTTTAGTGTATTAAGATCCTTTGTGGACGCTTTAGGGTTAACCAAAGTATCGATGATGCTTATGGTATTAGTGGTTCCACTCAATATGTTCTTTAACTATTCACTAATTTACGGTCAATTTGGCTTTCCTGAAATGGGAGGAGCTGGGGCTGGACTTGGAACTGCACTGGCTTACTGGGGATTGCTCGTTGTAGCAGTTGTAGTCTTTAGAAAACATCCAGTATTAAAAGAATATGATGTTTTAAAATGGAGTGGAATAGATATAAAAACCTGGAAGGAACCATTTAAGATTGGGCTTCCAATAGGATTATCGGTATTTGCGGAAGTTGCTGTTTTCGCATTTGTAGGATTACTCATGTCGAAATTTGGAACATCCATTATCGCATCCCACCAAGCTGCAATGAATTTTGCGATGGTAGTTTATGCGTTTCCGATTAGCATTTCCACAGCATTGACGATTATTGTTTCATACGAAGTTGGCCGAAAGGATATTCGTTCAGCAACTCAGTTTGCTTACATTGGAATTGCGACGGCTGTGACACTAGCAGTTGTGACGTTAACCTTATTAGCGCTCAATATTCAATCAGTGGCCTCGTTTTACGGGACAGACCCAGACTTTATTCAATTAACGGTTGTGTTTTTAACCTATAGTCTCCTGTTCCAACTGTTTGATGCTGTGGCAGCCCCAATTCAAGGAACCCTAAGAGGGTTTAAAGACGTCCAAGTGCCATTCATCCTGTTTTTAATTGGCTATTGGATTATAGGATTACCAGTCGGGTTTATTTTAGACAATGGTTTTAATGCGGGTCCATATTCTTATTGGATTGGACTCATCATCGGATTAATGAGTAGTTGTATTTTCTTAGTCTTCCGATTAAGAAGAGTATTTAAAAAATATAAGGAATCACGAGGTGTGTAAATGTTTGAATCATACAAAGAAGAAGTAACATTTAATGAACAAAGAGGGGCTGAAGAGATGGACCCACAAAATGAATTTTACCAAGAAGATATGGAAGAATCGTTTAAAAAGGACATTACTTCTATTGGAAGAAGATTAATTGGTTATATGTTAGTTTTCTTCTTTTTCGCTGGTCTTGGACAATATGCTGCACAACAGGCTGCACTACGAAAAGCGATTACTGCTGAAGACTTTTACGGGATTTGGGGAGTTTGGTTATTTATTGCCGCTGGTTTAAGCTTACTCATTTGGTCTTTTTCTAAAAAATTCCCAATGAAACGTATTTATGAACACGTTGCTCCAAGAAAAATGACGATACAGTCATTTGCGATGATATGTGCTAGTTTATATGGGGTTCGTTTTATCTCAAAATTGATTTTAGGAGGAATTGAGAAATTACTCTTTGAGATGGGCATTCCGGCAACACTTGTAGCAAATACAAGTGAAGAGTTAACGTCTAGTATCATTTTTGTACTGTATTTAGGAGTGATGGCTCCTGTTGTAGAAGAATTTATCTTTAGAGGATTCATTGGATATCGTCTGGAGCGTTACGGGAAAGTATTTACGATTCTATTTACAGCTCTTATTTTCTCACTATTCCATGCCAATATTACACAAGAAGTCTTCACATTTATGGCGGGTATTGTTTTTGCTTATGTTGCTATTGAATATGGCTTCCAATGGGCAGTAGTAGTCCATATGATGAATAACTTTATATTTGCAGTTGTGGTTGATATTTATCTGGCCCAAATGATAAATTTAGGAGCCTTTTCTATTGTACAACTTCTAGATTTAGTAGGATTTATTATTTTAGTGCTCGTAGTTATTTTGAAATGGAAAGATATTAAAGAATATATCGATGTAAATCGTGGATTTCATGGAATCGCACAAATTACTTTTAGTCGAGTAACGATTATTTTATTCATTATTTATCTTTTATTTCGTACCTTTCTACCATTTTTCACACTATACTTGCATTTTTAGATAGGAGGAGCTACTTTGAATACAATTTATTTAGAAGATAGCGTCTATACGACGATTACGGAGCATCCAGAAGTAAAGGATTTGCTTGTAGAGATTGGTTTTAAACCTCTCAATCAACCACAAATGGTTCATACGGTTGGTCGTATCACTAATTTAATTAAAGGATCAAAAATTGCAAAAATTCCCTTAGAAACAATTGTAGAAACATTAGAAATGAATGGATACATCGTCAAAGAAAGCAGGGATTAAATGGCTAAAGAAGATTACACGATGGAACAACGTCAAGAGATCTTAAAAGACTTGATGTTAAGATTACATGCAGGTGAAGATAAAGAGGTCATTCAAAAAGAATTTAATGAAGCCTTTGACGAAATCACTCCTTATGAAATCCAGTTAATGGAACGCAATCTCATGAGTGAAGGGATTACCTTTGCTGAAATTATGAGCCTATGTAATGTTCATGCAAACTTGATGGGGTCAAAGGTGAATACAGAAACAACAGTTGCTGAATTCGAACAACCCGGTCATCCGGTTCATGTGATGAAGATGGAAAATTTAGCCATTAGAGGCGCTTTAGACCGTGTTGAACGTTTGTTGAAGAATTATCTAGAGACAAAGGATGAAACGATTAAAAAGGGGTTGAATCGCCAAATTTCACTTCTTGACCAATTCGATAATCACTATCAGCGAAAAGAATACGCGATGTTTCCAATTATGGAGAAAAAGGGAATTACTGCACCCCCTAAGGTAATGTGGGGAGTTCATGATCAAATTCGTGACTTATATAAAGATTTCAAGAAGGCTCTTTCTAACGGCCAAGAGAATGTGTTAGAAGAATTCGAAGTGGTTCGCGACGAATTATTAGAGATGATTCAAAAAGAAGAGAATATTTTGATTCCAATGGTAGAACAAGTCTTCCATGTTGACGATTGGGAATCGATTGCCACTCAGTCTCCAGAATATGGGTATTGTATTGTAAAACCTGAAAAAGAGTGGGCGGTCAAAAAGGACTTTGCCCCTGTAAAGGTAAAAGCTGAGATTGAAGCAGAGGGAGACATTCCTTTATCGACTGGTTCACTTTCATTAAAGCAACTCAATCTGATTTTGAATTTATTACCGATGGAATTGTCATTTGTAGATCACAATAATATCGTGAAATATTACAATGAAGGAAATGGTGAAGAGAAAATCTTCAAACGAACACCAAGCGCAATTGGTCGTGATGTCATTTTATGCCACCCACCAAAAGTACACGAAACGGTTCAAACGATTTTTGCGCAATTAAAGTCAAAACAAAAAGAAAAAGAGGAAATGTGGTTTAAGAAAGACGGGATGATGGTTCATGTAACGTATCACGCTGTTTGGGATGAAGAAGGATACTATGTTGGATGTCTGGAATACGTTCAAAACATCCAATCGTTAGTGGATCATTTTAACAAAGCAGATGTGAAGCGAACACTTTCTTAATGACTTTCAATATGTTACAATGCACGTGGATAGCATTCCACATTACACTTAACTTTAAAGGAGTTATTGACTTATGTATACGACAATGTTTCTCGGCGCAATTGCAGGTTTAAGCCTATTCCTGTATGGGATGCAATTGATGGGCGACGGTTTGCAAAAAGTAGCCGGAGAAGGATTAAAAGGGATTATTCGTAAATTAACGAAAAATCGATTCATGTCAGTACTTGTTGGGATGTTTGTAACTACAATCATTCAAAGTTCATCAGCAACAACAGTAATGGTTGTTGGTTTCGTAAATGCTGGACTAATGACATTAGCGCAAGCAGTAGGAGTTGTCTTTGGGGCAAACGTCGGAACAACGATTACAGGACAAATGGTTTCCTTCAATTTATCACAATGGGCGCCACTAGTCATTGCTGCAGGTTTAGTAGCAAACATGCTTACTAAAAATCCAAAAGTAAAAGAAGCTAGTGAAATCTTTATTGGCTTTGGTATTTTATTTATTGGTATGAGTTCATTGAGTTCTGCCTTACAACCGTTAAAAGAATTACCCGAGTTTACAAATTGGATTCTTCAATATGGTAGCAATCCATTTATTGGAGTAGGAATCGGTCTTTTAATGACCCTTGTCTTACAAAGTTCTTCAGCGACAATTGGAGTTTTAATCGCACTTGCTAGTCAAGGGGTACTTCCAATTACAACTGCTGTGTTTATCATCTTCGGGGATAACATTGGAACATGTACTACAGCGTTAATTAGTAGTTTAGGAACTTCTCGTCGTGGGAAACAAGTGGCTCTATTCCACCTAATGATTAACGTTATCGGTACAATTTACTTTATGCTATTCCTTCGCGGAATTCTTGTGAATGTCGTTGAAAGCATTGACCCAGGCAATGTTGCCCGTCAAATCGCCAATGCGCATACGATTTTCAATATCGTCAACGTTATTGTCTTATTCCCATTCACAAATCTTTTAGTCAAGTTCATCCAAATGATTATTCCAGATGGAGAAGACGAAGAAGAAAGCATTACGCGTTATCTTGATAAACGTATTTTGGTGACTCCATCAATCGCGTTAGAAAACACCATGTATGAATTTGCTGCAATGGCACAAGAAACAAGTAGCGCTTTAGAAAATGCGATTGGAGCTGCTCGTACTCGTGATAAGAAACTCGTGAAGAAAGCTCTTGAAAATGAGAAAAACATCAATGCTTATGAAAAAGCAATTGTGAAGTATTTAGTTGAAATTTCTCAACAAAGTGTATCTGCGAAAGACCAACAAACAATCGATGAGTTGTTTAGTACAGCAAACGATATTGAGCGTATCGGGGATCACGCAGAAAACATTGCGGACTTTGCAAAATCAATTATTGAACGTGAAATCTTCCTAGATGAAGATACTGCTTACGAACTCGATGGCTTATACGCTCTTGTTCAAAAAGGGTTCGCGTTATCAATTGATGCCTTATCCACTGGTGATCAAAACAAAGTTCAAGAAGCCATTCAAATCGAACGTGATATCGATAAACTCAAGATTGAAGTTCGCGATAAATACATGAAACGAATGAACAAAGGAATTGCTTCTGCAGAATCAGGTATTTTCGTAATGGATTTATTAAGTAACTTAGAACGTGTCAGCGACCACTTCAGAAATATTTCTGAAACGGTGGAACGCTTAAAACGTCCAGTTATCGTAACTGAATAAAAATGTTGATCCGTAGGCAAAATTGCCTACGGATTTTTTTGTAAAAAGTAAGTTATACCGTATACGGTATATTCCTTATACGGTATAATGTGTTTAGGAGGGATGTTTATGGGAGAAACATTTGAAATAAGTGAAACAAAATATGAGGATATTAAAGATTGTCCTTATGATGAATTGGTAAAAATATTAGCAATACTAACCATCATTGAAGAAGAAGGTCTTACTCCAGCCGTCTGGGAAAAATGGGGAGCAGGAAAGAATAAACGGGAGTATTTTCGCTTTGAGGTTTCAAGAGACTATAAGGAGGGCGACCCAAATGGGACGATACCAGAAGAAATTATACACTATGTTAAATACTACGTATCCTAATTTTGTATCTGATTTTAATAAAGAATATTCGAAGCAAAAGATTGCATTGCAGCTTGTAGAGTTACGCCTTGAAACCGGTCTTTCTCAAAGTCGCTATGCAGAAGAGAATCAGCTGTTACAAAATAAAATTTCTGCAATAGAAAAAGGGAAAACGAATCCACGCTTATCAACTATTATCGAAATGGCCGCGAAGAATGGATATAAGGTTGAACTGAAATTTACAAAGTAAGACACAGAATACTATTTGAGCTAGTCTACAGCAGACTAGCTTATTTTGTGTAACAGTTAGTACAAAGGTTTAAAAAACAGCTAGAGTATGATAGAATGAATCGAATTCAAAAACAAAGGAGAACGAAATGTTAAAAG
>CAUUUT010000001.1:0-75734 GCA_963548485.1 uncultured Streptococcus sp. | reverse complement strand
TTCCATCACTAAACAACTCTTTTCTTGCTTTTTGATGTTCTACATAAGCGAGAAGCTCTTCATAAAATGCATCTGGAATCTCAATTTCTAATTGTTTTTCAAACAGACGATTTTTCCAAGCTTTCTCCACTAAAGTAGGTTCAAGAGTAATGTATGCACCACGGCCGTTTACTTTACCAGTTGGGTCGATTTGTGCAACACCTTCAGCGTTACGAACAATACGTACCAACTCTTTCTTCGGCATCATTTCACCGGAAGCGATACAACGGCGCATCGGAATCTTTTTCTTTTTCATCGTGCACCTCCCGTATTCTATTCTTCTTCAGAAGAACCTTCTTCGGCTTCTTCAACGACTGGATTTGCTAAATTTTCTAAATACTCTTCATAAGCAGTTTCTGATTTAATATCGATACGGTATCCAGTTAATTTTGCAGCTAGACGTGCATTTTGACCACGTTTACCAATTGCAAGTGATAATTGATGATCTGGAACAACCACGATACAACCATTGCTATCTTCGTTAAACTCAACTTTAATTACTTGAGCAGGATTTAAAGCATTCTTAATGTAAACTGCTGGATCTTCGTTCCATTCAACGATATCCATGTTTTCACCGTTTAATTCTTCAACAATATTATGAACACGTTGTCCACGAGGTCCTACACATGTTCCAACTGGATCTAAGTTATTATCGTTTGAACGAACGGCTACTTTAGCACGGTCACCTGCTTCACGGGCGATAGAAACGATTTCTACAACACCATCGTAAATTTCAGGAACTTCTTGTTCAAATAAACGTTTTAATAAATCTGGATGAGTACGGCTTACAAAAATTTGAGGTCCTTTAGTAGTGTTATCTACTTTAGAAACTAAAACTTTAATACGTTGATCAGGTAAGTACTCTTCTGTTGGGATTTGGTCTTGTTTGGCCATTCCAGCAACGATACGTCCAAGATTCACATAAACATAACGGAAATCTTGACGATCAACAACACCTGTCATGATTTCATTTTCATATTGAATGAATTCATTGTAGATGTTTGTGCGTTCAGCATCGCGAAGACGTTGCATAATCACTTGTTTCGCTGTTTGAGCAGCAATACGTCCGAAGTCTTTAGGAGTTACTTCAAAACGAATTTTATCGCCAACTTCATATGCTTTATTTTTCGCATGTGCTTCTTCAAGGCTCACTTCAAGAGTTGAATCGAATACATATTCAACTACTTCTTTTACTGCATATACATGCATGTTTCCTTTCTTTTGATCAAACTCAACTTCAACGTTTTGAGCTTGGCCATAGTTTTTCTTGTATGCAGATACTAACGCTGCTTCTAAAGCTGTAATCACGACATCTTTAGAGATTCCTTTTTCTTCTTCGAGAACAGCTAATGCTCTAAGCATTTCTTTACTCATGTGTTTACTCCTTTACTCCTTAGAATTTGATAGCAAGACGTGCTTTCGCAATATTCTTACGATCAATGGTAAATTCTTTCGTTCTTGTTTTGATTTGTACATTTAATGTGACCGTTTCTTCGTCTACAGAAAGAAGAGTTCCTTCAAGGAATTTCTCACCTTCAACGTTTTGATAAAACGATAAGTGTACATATGAACCAATCGCTGCTTTTAATTCTTCTTCGTTTCTTAGCGGGCGCTCTGCACCTGGTGAAGAAACTTCTAAGAAGTAAGCTTGTGGAATTGGATCTGGGTCTTGCGCATCAAGAATTTCACTAAATTTTTCACTCATAAACGCGCAGTCATCCAAGTCGATTCCTCCTGGTTTATCTAAGTAAAAACGTAGAAACCAATTCTTTCCTTCTTTTACAAATTCTAAGTCGAATAACTCAAAGCCTTCCTTTTCGATGACCTCTTTAGTAAGCTTCGTTACCGTCTCAGTTACTTTACTCATAGCCTCAACCTCCTTGCTACTTGAGTCCATGTCGATAAAAAGAGTGAGCGTTTCCGCTCACTCTCCTCTCAACTACTATTCTACTTTGTTAGTATAACATAAACTTTGTTAAAATACCAACTATTGTGTTATTAGAACAAATCATCGAATAGCGATAATTGGTTTTCATCTGGTAAATGATCAAGAACTTTATTTTCCGTCATGTAATCAATCAACGTTTTCGATACTTTACCACGTGTTGCTAAGTCTTTCTTTGATAAGAAAGGTTGTTCTTGTCTTGCTTCAACAATCTTATTCGCAACGTTTAGTCCTAATCCTTGAATCGCTCTAAACGGAGCAATTAATGAGTCCCCTTCAATCACAAAGTTACTTGCTTCAGATTTATCAACGTCAACCATCTTGAAATGGAAACCACGTTCAACCATCTCGTTCGCTAATTCAAGAACAGTTAACAAGTTTTGTTCTTTCGTACTTGCTTCCATCCCTTTTTCTCGAATCTCTTTCATGCGTTTCTTAATCATTTCTTTTCCTTGCGACATCGCAACGATATCGAAATCTTGTGCACGCACTGAGAAATAAGCACAGTAGTAAAGTAATGGTTTATGAACCTTAAACCAAGCTACACGTAACGCCATTAAAACGTACGCAGCCGCATGGGCTTTCGGGAACATATACTTAATCTTTAAGCAAGATTGAATATACCATTCAGGTACATTATTTTCTCTCATAATCGCCTGGAAGTCGTCAGGGATTCCTTTCCCTTTACGCACCCCTTCCATGATTTTGAAGGCTACCCCTTCTTCAACGCCTTTATGGATTAAATAAACCATGATATCGTCACGACATCCGATAACTTCCGCAAGCGGAATGTTATGAAGACGGATTAATTCTTCAGCGTTACCAAGATATACGTCAGTACCATGAGATAATCCTGAAATTTGTAGTAATTCCGTAAAGGTTGAAGGTTTTGTTTGCTCTAACATTCCTCGAACGAATTTAGTCCCAAATTCCGGAATCCCAAGTGTCCCTGTATTGGAATCGATTTGTTCAGGAGTCACTCCTAATACTTCCGTACCACCAAAGATTTTCATGACTTCTGGGTCATCTGGTGGAATTGATTTTGGATCTAATCCTGATAAGTCTTGTAACATACGAATGACGGTTGGATCATCGTGCCCAAGAATATCGAGCTTTAATACATTATCGTGAATTGAGTGGAAGTCAAAGTGGGTTGTTCTCCACTCTGCACTCAAATCATCGGCCGGGTATTGAATTGGTGTAAAGTCATATACATCCATATAGTCAGGAATAACAATAATCCCACCCGGGTGCTGACCTGTACTACGTTTTACTCCAGTACATCCGCTAGCTAATCGCTCGATTTCTGCTTGTCGAAACTCTAGGCCTAAGTCTCGTTCATATCCTTTTACATACCCAAAGGCTGTCTTATCGGCAACCGTACTGATCGTCCCTGCACGATACACATAATCTTCCCCAAACAATACTTTTGTATAGTTATGTGCTTGTGGTTGATATTCCCCACTAAAGTTCAAATCGATATCGGGAACTTTATCTCCGTAGAATCCTAGGAAGGTTTCAAACGGAATATCGTGTCCATCTTTAACCATCCTCGTATTACATCTTGGACAGTTTTTTTCAGGTAAATCAAAGCCTGACCCTACTGATCCATCATCAAAGAATTCTGATAGTTGACATTGAGGGCAACGATAGTGCGGCGCTAATGGATTCACTTCAGTAATTCCAGTTAAAGTAGCCACTAAGGATGACCCTACCGACCCACGTGATCCAACCAAATACCCGTCCTGATTACTCTTTAATACAAGTTTTTGAGCAATTAAATAAATTACCGAAAAACCATTTCCAATAATACTCTTTAGCTCTTTTTTAATACGATCTTCAACAATTTTAGGTAGAGGGTTTCCATACCATTCATGTGCTTTATCGTAACTTAATTTTGTAATCTCTTCTGCGGCACCTTCGATTTTTGGAGTGTATAACTCATCCTTAACAGGAGTAATTTCTTCCAATTGATCGCTAACCCAGTTTGAGTTTGTCACAACAACCTCATAAGCCTTATCTTCTCCAAGAAACGCGAATTCTTTTAACATCTCATCAGTCGTTCTTAAATGAGCATCTGGATATTCTTGAGGAACGCCATTATTTAATGATGTCAATAAGATTTCACGATAAATCTTATCTTCTGGATTTAAGTAGTGAACATTCCCTGTTGCTACAACAGGCTTTCCTAGCTCTTCTCCAAGACGAACTAAGTTTTGAATGATTTCTTCTAAGTGATGTTCATTACGAATTAATTCTTTTTTGATTAAAGGACGATAGATGGCTTTTGGCATAATTTCAATATAGTCATAGAATTTAGCCTTTTCTTTAGCCTCGTTATATCCTTTTTGCATCATCGCTTCGAACACTTCACCTTCAGCGCATCCTGAACCTAGTAAGAACGAATCCCGACGGCTTGAAAGCATACTTCTTAAAATACGTGGAACACGGTAATAATACTCAATATTGGATTGAGACACGACCTTGAACAATTCTTTCAACCCAGCTTGGTCTTTTGCAAAAATCGTCGCATGGAGTGGACGTCCATTCTTAAAGACTTCTTCTGGATGAATATTGGTGTTTAATTCATCGTGGTACAACAAATTATGTTCTGTCGCTGCTTCTTTTAAGAAAATATGGCATAAATAACCCGTCGTCTCAGAGTCATACACGGCACGGTGATGTTGTTCTAGTGCAACATTATAGCGTTTCGCTAAAGTATTTAATCGATGAGACTTCAATTGTGGATGTAGCATACGAGATAATTCCAGAGTATCAATAACTGGTTGATTTGTTTTTGGAATACCCACATTTTCGTATCCTGTGTTTAAGAAGCCCATATCGAAACTCGCGTTGTGCGCCACAAGGATGCAGTCTTTAGAAAATTCATGGAATTCTTTTAACACTTGCTCTACAGATTTAGAGCCTCTAACCATATCGTCTGTAATTCCGGTTAACTGAATGGTCGTTGCAGATAATGGATGACCTGGATCGATAAACTCTTCAAACTGATCAATCACAACACCATTCTTCATTTTAACGGCGGCTAACTCGATGATACTGTCATAAATCGCAGAAAGACCAGTTGTTTCCACGTCGAAAACAACATATGTCGCATCTTCTAAAAGAATATGTTGCGGATTATAAGCCACGTTAACATGATCATCAACGATATTTCCTTCTAAACCGTACAGAATCTTAATTCCGTTTTTCTTCCCGGCTCCGTGCGCTTCTGGATAAGCCTGTAAGTTGGCATGATCCGTAATCGCAATGGCCTTATGTCCCCATTTAGCCGCTTGACTAATCAAATCACTTGGAGTATTCGTCGCATCCATCACAGACATATTTGTGTGCATATGCAATTCAACACGTTTTTCGCCTTCTGCCTTATCTTTTCTACCTTCATGGTTTACAGCAGTCATATCTCGGATAATCATACCCAATTCTTGAGAGAACTTATTCACTTCAATCGTACCGAAGGCTCTAACCCATGTTCCTTTTTTTAACCCTTCAAGGGCTTGTTCATCTTCAGGAGTTGATGGGAATAAAGTCGCACTGATGGAAGAAGTATAGTCTGTTAATTTAATATTTCCGAACAACTTCCCTTTAGCTTTTCCTCGGCGAAGTTCGATATCAAAAATCTTGCCTTCGATAACGACATTGCGCTCTTCTTCAAAAATATCTGCAAGCGCACGAACTTCACTATTGGACTTGATTGGTTTACCGTAAATGACGCCTTCTGGTTTAGAAGAGGTCGCACTCGCTGTTTTTCTTTGTGGAGCTTGTACAGCAGCAAGTTGTGCAGCTTTTTGAGCTTCATTAAACGCTTGCTCAATCTGTTGTTCTTTTTGAATAAATTCTTCTGCTAATAGCTCCTGCAACTCACCATCTACATGGATTTGAACGCCTAATTTAGGGAATCCAGCTTCCATATAAGCCTGTTGAATTTTTGGAACACAATTATTTGTTAAGTGTGTCTTTGTTAATTCATTTGGACAATGCAGTTTAATTTGATTTTTCTCATATTTTGGAGTTTGATCCGCTAAAATTTGATGAGAAACTGCAGATTCATCCTTTAATGTCTCTAATACATATTCCCAATAGGATTCAACGAGTTCTTCTGTAACAGGTGCACCCTCATCCGTTGTAATGACAGCTTTTCCTCCGAATTGACGGTAAGTGTCACCTAGTGCATTGGTAAATAGTCTGAACTTTTCATACATAAAGATGACTGGATTATGAATGTGAAAAGTCCAGGTTTTATCCAACTTTGAGATGTCAATCCGAACTAATTTTGCTTCATCAAATTCTGGAGAAAAAATACTTGTGTCACCAATATTAAATTGCTCGATCACTTTTTTCATTAAATCTTTTTGTGATTGACTCATGGTTTCCTCCTTTTTTATTACATAAGAAGAGTGCTCCACCATCGTAGAGACACTCTCTTGTTTAATTAAATAATTTCATAATATCGTTCCATGTTACAAGAAGCATTAACGCAAATAGGAAAATCGCTCCTGCAATCGTTAAATATCCTTCTTTTTCAGGATCGAGTGGTTTCTTACGAATACCTTCAATGACATTCAGAACGAGTTTCCCACCATCTAGCGCTGGAATTGGTAACAAGTTCATGACACCAAGGTTGGCACTAATCATTCCCATGAATGCTAACAAATCAAGGAATCCATTTTTAGCAACTTGTGAAGTCATAGAATAAATAGCAACTGGTCCCCCGAGTTGATTCAAATTAAATCCTCGTGTAAAGAGTGAACCTAATGCAGAAAGAACTAATACAACGACAGAAACTGTTTGAGTAAAGCCATAAGCAAGAATTGACAGAATATCATTCTTAAGAACTCTTGTGACTCCTAATTGCCCTATCTTTGAACCATCGGATGCTTCTACAGCTTTTGGTGTTACTTGGACTTCCTGAGTTTTCCCGTCACGTTCAATGGATACAGATAAAGCTTTGTCTGCACTTGAACGAACAATTTTTGTCATTTCATCCCATGAATGAATTTCAACACCATCAATGGAAATGACTTTATCTCCCTCTTTTAGACCTGCTACAAGGGCTGCAGAATTGTCTGTGACTTGGCCGATTGTTGCATCATTAGATGGAACTCCACCTTGCATGAACCCAACAATGATGAACACTAGAATCGATAAAATAAAGTTGTTCATCGGACCAGCAGCGTTTGTTTTAATTCTGTTCCATAATGTTGCTGAATTGAACTGACGCTCAACTGGCGCCACAACGACCTCTGTTCCATCTGACTCAATAATTGTTGCAGTTTTCGAAACAGATAATGTAACCTTCTCTTCAGAATTAATGAAGTATCCAGTTAATGTCATCTCTTTATGCAAATCTGCATCTTCGATTTGGAAAGGGACAGAATTCTCGATAATAATTTTATCGTCAAAGTTAAGTTTTTGAACAACATTCTCACTATCAAGAACGATTGTAATCATCATCCCCGGTTTAATTTCTTGTTCATCTTCATCGTGTCCTGCCATTCGAACATATCCACCAATTGGTAATAAGCGAAGTGTATAAACTGTTTCACCTTTACGGACTTGGAAGATTTTTGGTCCCATACCAATAGCAAATTCACGGACTAAAATACCCGCTTTCTTTGCAAAATAGTAATGTCCAAATTCATGAATAATCACGATAATACTAAATACAAATAAAAATGCAATGACTCCTTGCACTGACTTCACCTCTTTTAAATATCCCCAAAGAATTTAAATACGATTTGGAACATAAACATCGCAAAGAAAGTTGAATCGAAACGATCCAAAACTCCGCCATGCCCTGGGAATAAGTTTCCAGAATCTTTTACGTTAAATTGTCGCTTGTAAGCAGACTCTACTAAGTCTCCCAATTGCCCAAAAATGGATAAACAAATCATTAAGAGCACAAATTCAAATACTGAGAATTTAACTGGGTTATAAAACGGAACCACCAATAATCCTAGTAATACAGAACCGAGAACACCGCCAATAGAACCTTCAATGGTTTTATTTGGGCTAATATCTGGAGCTAATTTATGTTTTCCAAATCTGCGTCCAGCTAAATACGCGAATGAATCTGTTCCCCAAATGACTAGGAAGACAAAAATCGCCATTCCAAAACTAATACTTCTGACAAAAAGAATTCCAGAGAATCCCCCACCAACGTATAAAGAAATGAGCGAACAAAATGCCGCATCCTCAAAAGAAAAACGATCACTCTTATATACGGTTAATGTCATCAGTAGCATTACGATTAAGAAATAAAAGAAGAAGTAATCAATTCCTCTTGGCAACGCGACTAATGGTTTTTGTGAAAATAAAAATGACAATGTAGCCAGTAACGTGAGAGAACCTTCTATTGAAAAAATATTCATTTTTTTCATTTGGAAGAACTCATAAATTCCAACGATTGCTAACAGAGCTAGTAGCGTACGTAACCAAATATCACCGACATAAAGTATTGGTAAAAATATACAAACAGCAATGATTGCAGTAACCACTCTTTGTTTCATCTAAGCAAGACCTCCATAACGACGATGTCTTCCTTGATAAGTTAGAATCGCTTTATGTAAATCTTCTTTGGAAAAATCTGGCCAGAAAATATCTGTAAAGTAATATTCACTGTACGCCAATTGCCATAATAAGAAATTACTTAATCGTACTTCTCCGCTTGTACGAATCATTAAATCCGGATCTTGTAATTCTCCTAGGAAACTTGTTTGTAATTCCCGCTCGAATAAAGCTTCCTCGATATCATCAACAGCTAACTCTCCTCTTTCCACACGTCTTGCAAGAGTCTTTGTTGCTTCGATAATTTCAGCACGCGATCCATAGTTGAGAGCAAATGTTAACACCATACCCGTGTTATTTTTTGTATCTTCAACAGCTTTTAGTACTACTTGTTTTGTTGATTCAGGTAATTCATCAATAAATCCGATCAGTTGGATTTTCATATTTCTTTCTTGAAGTTCAGGCATAAACGTTCCGAAAAAGTCCCCTGGTAGTTTCATTAAGAAACTGACTTCTTCCGTTGGACGTTTCCAATTTTCTGTACTAAACGCATATAAGGTCATCGCCTTTACTCCTAATTCATCAGCAGCAATGGCGATTCGTTTCACTGTACTCATGCCTTCTTTATGTCCCGCAATTCTAGGAAGATTGCGTTTCTTTGCCCAACGACCGTTACCGTCCATAATGACAGCAATATGTTGTGGGATATTTTCTCGATCAATTGAAACAGATTCTGTTGTTTCTTGTGGTTTTGATTGTTTCTTCCAAAAAAGCATATTATCCATTCCTTTACACGTATTTCCTTTCTATTGTAACAGAATCTGAAAGTCATTTATAGTATTCTCTTTTCTCTTATGAAAAAATTTGAAAAACAAAGGCCCTGATTGGTTTCTAGGGTGAAAAATGGTATACTTAGAAACAGATTTATGAACCAATAAAGGAGTTAACCATGATTACAATGAAAGATATCGTGTTAGAGGGACATCCAGCCCTTAGAAAACGTGCTGAAAAGCTAACTTTCCCACTAACACAAGAACAACAAGAACTTGCTAAAGAAATGTTAGAGTTTTTACATAATAGTCAAAACCCAGAAATTGCTGAAAAATATGAATTACGTGCAGGTGTTGGTCTTGCAGCACCTCAACTTGGCAAATCCATTCAAATGATTGCTCTTCTCGTTCCTGGTTTTGAAGATGAAGAACCAATTTTAAACGAAGTATGGATCAACCCTCGAATTATGCGTGAATCTGTGAAGAAGGCTTGCCTTAAAGAAGGTGAAGGCTGTCTTTCAGTTGAACGAGACGTACCTGGAATCGTACTTCGAAGCGAACGTGTCACTGTAAAATATCAAGATGTGAATGGTGATGAATTCGTACGTACATTAACGGACTATGAATCTATCGTTGTACAACACGAAATTGACCATTTAAACGGTGTCATGTTCTACGACCATATTAATAAAACACAACCAATGTATATTCCTAAAGGAGCAGTTGTCATTGGCGAATAAGACACCCGTATTAGTGTTCGATTTAGATGATACACTCTATTCAAAACAGCAAGTCTTTTTAACAGCCTTAAAGAAATGTTATCCCACATTTTCAACGGATATTGATGTGTATAAGGTTTATCAAGAAAAAAGCGAAATTGCTTTTGAATTATTTACGAAGGGCCAAATCACTTTAGAAGAAAATCACTTCTCTCGTGTTGAAAGTACCCTTTCATCTCTTGGACTTGATTTTTCTAAAGCATCTGTGATTCGTTTTAAGGAAACCTATCAATATGTAATGGATCATATCGAATTAGATAAAGAATGGCATCTCTTTTTTGACAAAGTGACAAGCCACTCTACTCTCGTTCTTCTAACAAATGGTCCTACGCGCCATCAATCGAAAAAAATTACATCTCTTGGATTGGAAAAATGGTTCGACTCATCTAGAATCTTCATTTCAGAGACGACTGGTGTTCCAAAACCACAAGCAGAAGCCTTTAAGAATGTTGAGCAACTTTTTCCAAATGTTAACACACACGACTTCTGGATGATTGGCGATGACCTTGTTAATGATATTGAAGGCGCCAAAAACAGAAATTGGAATACCATTTATTTCAAATTTGATGAAGAGAAATCTGATGGAAACCCAAAAGCTTTATCGAGTCCAAAAGAATTACTCTCAAAATTGGAAAAAGAGGCACTTATCAGCCTTTAAGATTATGAAAAAATAGGCATTTTATGATAAAATATGATAGAAACATTATGAAAAAAATTTAAAGGAGTACATACATGATTTTTAAAATTACTTACCAACCAACTAAAACGGAAGCTCCACGTCGTGAGAACACAGAAGCTTTATACATTGAAGCTAGTGACAAGGTAGAAGCCCGCCGCCTTGTGGATGAAAATACTGAATACAACGTAGAGTTTATCCAAGAGCTAGATGAAAAACACTTAGCTTACGAAAAACAAAACCCTGAGTTTAAATTAACGGTGTTCAAATAACATGAAACCAAATATTAAAAATAACGAAACGGGCGTATTTGCTTTTGGCGGTTTAGGTGAAATCGGTAAAAACACATATGGCGTTCAATTCCAAGATGAGCTTATCATTTTGGATGCCGGTATTAAATTCCCTGAGGATGATTTACTTGGAATCGACTATGTGATTCCCGATTACAGTTATATCGTTCAAAATATTAATAAAGTAAAAGGTCTATTTATTTCGCACGGACACGAAGACCATATTGGTGGGATTCCTTTCTTAATTAAACAAGCGAACATCCCTATTTACGCAACAAAACTGGCGATGTCTTTAATTCGAAATAAATTAGAAGAACACGGACTTTTAAGAGATGCTATTCTTCACGAAATTGATGAAGACAGTGTGATTAAATTCCGTAAAACGCAAGTGAGTTTCTATCGCACTACCCACTCTATTCCAGATGCATTTGGGATTGTGATTAAGACTCCTCCAGGTAACATCGTGTTCACGGGTGACTATAAGTTTGACTTCACTCCAGTTGGAGAACCCGCAAACCTTCACCGTATGGCACAAATTGGCTCAGAAGGCGTTCTTGTTCTTTTAGGAGACAGTACAAACTCTGAGGTACCTGGATTTACTCAATCTGAACAAGTAGTTGGTAAATCAATTAAAGAAATTATCCAACGCGTAGATGGCCGTATCATTTTTGCGACATTCGCATCAAACGTTTCTCGTCTAAAACAAGTAACGGATGTGGCTGTAGCAACTGGCCGTAAATTAGCTGTATTTGGACGTAGTATGGAAGCCAGCTTCCGCACTGCTCGTGAATTAGGTTATATCAAGGCTCCAGATGATACTTTTATCGATGGGCGTGAGATTAATCAATACCCTTCTGAGAAAGTCATTATTTTATGTACAGGTTCTCAAGGGGAACCAATGGCGGCACTTAGTCGTATCGCAAATGGGACTCACCGCCAAATTTCCATTCAACCTGGGGATACAGTTATCTTCTCCAGTTCACCAATTCCAGGAAACACTTCAAGCGTTAACCGCGTCATCAACCTTCTATCTGAAGCTGGTGCTGAAGTGATTCACGGTAAAGTAAACAATATTCACACATCTGGACACGGTTCTCAAGAAGAACAAAAATTAATGCTTCGTTTAATGAAGCCTAAATACTTCGTTCCAGTCCACGGTGAATATCGTATGCAGAAGATTCAAGCAAATCTTGCAACTCAAGTGGGAATTCCGAAAGAAAACTCATTTATCTTAAGTAACGGCGATGTTCTAGCAGTTACTGCAGACTCAGCACGTAGAGCGGGTCACTTCTTTGCTGGAGATGTTTATGTCGATGGAAATGGTATCGGAGATATCGGAAACATCGTTCTTCGCGATCGTAAGACACTCTCTCAAGATGGTTTAGTCATCTGTGTAGCCACTGTTGACTATGAAAGCCGTGAGTTAGTAGCAGGTCCAGATATGCTCTCTCGTGGATTTATCTACATGAAAGAATCCGGGCAACTTCTAAACGAAGCACAAGCCATTCTTCGCGATGAACTTGAAGAACTTTTGGCAGATTCAGAAGAAGTATTAAACGAACGCGTATTACGTAACAAAATTACGGATGTTTTAGGACCGTTCCTGTTCAAGAAAACAGAACGTCATCCAATGATCCTTCCAGTAATTCTAGGAGTTACTGAAGCAGATGCTTTAGAATAAAAGAACGAAGAGGTGTACCGCATTGCGGTACACCTCTTTTCTTTTCAGATATTATAGCTGTTATCGTTTCAGTTCATTATTGAAGTACTTTTTGAATATCTTCAATCATTAATTTCGTAGATTGTAATCCACCGCCACTTAAATACCATAAGTCAGAAGTCAATTGAATCACTCGGTTATTTTTCACAGCGTTAGTTTCTTTGAATAATTCATTATTTAAAACAGTATCTGCATTTGAGTTATCTCCACCAATCGCTAACGTTCTATTAAGCAGAACAATTGTATCTGGATTAATTTCTTTAATCCCTTCAAAACTCATTTCTTGGCCATGTCTGCTATCTTCAATTTTTGCATCAGTCGCTTTGAATTTAAGTGATTGATATAGGAATGCAAAACGTGAATCTGCACCAAATGCTGACATCTTCCCTTCGTTAAGCATTAAGGTTAATGTTTTATCGTTCGATTTTTCATTAGCATCTGCAATTTTCTTAATCAAAGCTTCTAACGATTTAATTTCTTCCTCTGCTTTTGCCTCAGCTTCTTTACCAAATAACGATGCAACTAAGCGAATGTTTTTAGAAACTGAAGTCCAGTAATCTTTTTGGTCTACTGAGAAAATAACAGTTGGTGCAATTTCTTTTAATTGGTCTAAATATTTACTCGTACGTCCTGAAGCGATAATAAGGTCTGGTTCTAAAGCAGCGATGGCTTCGATATCAGGCTCCACCATTGATCCAGTTGATTGAATGCTTGATGGTAAATCTTTTAAGTACGCTGGCAATGTTTTTAACGGCATCCCTACGATATGATCAACAAATCCAAGTTCACGAATCGTATCCGCAACACCTAAGTCAAATACAACGATTTTCTTTGGATTTGTCTTAACCGTTACGTCTTCTTTTCCATTTGTAAGAGTCACTTCACTCTTATCTTCGACTGCTGCTTGAGTAGTTGTTGCGTCAGTTTTTGTTGTTTGTCCACATGCTGTAAGAATAAATACAGCCACTAAACTGAATAATGCTAATAATTTTTTCATTGTTTTTCTCCATTCTTTATAATACATATTTTTTTACCGTGGATCTCAATGACTTCTAACGGAATCTCATATAGTTCAGAAAGAATTTCTTCTTTCATTACTTTTTCGACTGTATCATGGATGATACATTTTCCATTTTTAAAACAAGCAATTTCATCTGAAAAATTACTTGCTGTATTCAAATCATGCATCACAATAACAATCGATTTCCCTTTTTTGTCGACTAGGAAACGAAGTAAGTTCATCACTTCATACGCCTGTTTCATGTCGAGATGGTTTAATGGTTCATCCAGTAAAATCCATTCCGTATCTTGAGCCAGGACCATCGCAATAAGCGCGCGTTGATACTGCCCACCGGATAAAGTTCGAATATCCTGCGTTCTAAAAGAGGAAAGATTTGTATTCACTAACGCCTCTTTCACAATCTGTTCATCCTCTTTAGTAATCTTCCCTTTTGTATAAGGAAAGCGACCAAAACGAACGAACTCTTCTACGCTCATACTGACATGCACTTGCTGATTTTGTTTTAAAACTGAGAGTTCTTTCGCTAATTCACTTGAGTTCCACGCTTCTACTTCTTGACCGTTAATAAATATAAAACCTTCGTCTTTAGGAAGAAGCCGACTCATCATCCCTAGAAGCGTTGATTTTCCTGCTCCGTTTGGTCCGATAAAAGAAGTCAGTCGATGTTTAGACACTTCTAAATCCACATGATCAACAACTGGATGTCGATACTTTTTAGTAACTCCTTTAAGCTGCATCAAGTTTTGCTCCTTTCACTAATAAGAATAAATACAATACTCCGCCAATCCCTTCAATGAATACACTTATTGGAATTGTAAGGAAGAATATTCGTTCTACCATTAATTGTGCTGCCAATACAATTACAAGCCCTAAAACAGCTGAAAAAAGCCACAATACTCCATGTTTATATTCCTTGGTTAGTTGGTAGGTTAAATTTGCGATCATAAATCCTAAAAATTGAAGCGGCCCTACTAGAATCGTCGATAAACTCGTCATAATAATAACAATGACAATCACTATTTTACTTAGACGCTTCGTATTAATTCCAAGCATAATGGAAGCATCAATTCCTAAGTGAAGTGCATCTAGTTGATGTCTCATTTTAATCAATAAAATCAACAAAATTCCAAGTAAAATAACTGCTATACCAATCATCACTGGTTGTGCATTCATCTTTTGAAAAGACGGATAGAGCGAACTTTGTAATTTATCAAATTCGTTTGGATCCATTAATACTTGCAAGAATGTGCTAGCGTTTCTCAGCAACATCGAAAACGCCATCGTCAGTAACAAAAGTACTTTAAAGTTTGATAGCATTAACCCTTTAGATACATTCATTAATAAGAGTATTAAGCCGATTTGAACACCAATGGTTACAACGTAAATAAAAACAGACTGTTCTACATTTAACCCAAGTAAACTTTCGAAATAATAAAGTCCGCTTTGAATAAATACAAATAAGGACTCTATTCCTAAAACTCCAGGCGTTAAAAATCGATTTTGAACAACAGTTTGAAAACTAATCGTTGAAATCGGAATTGCACTAGACACAATCACAATAACTAATAATTTCAATAAGCGTCGTTGTAAAACAAAACTGGAGATACTTGTACTGTTTTTCGTTGGAATAATTAGATATATAACGATTAATAGAACGACCATTATGGATAGAAAAGCTAATAAGATTCTTGTTTTCTTTTTCATCGCTCTCCACCTCCCTTTTCCAGGCGGATGACTTGGAAAATAAAGAGCGTAGCCCCAAGAATACTTAAGATGATACTTACAGAAATCTCATAAGGAGCAATGACGATTCGCGCGATAATATCACAACTTAATACAAGACACGCTCCAACAAGCATGGTCATTGGCACTAATACTTTCATTTGAGAACCGTACCGCATGCGGACGATATTTGGAACAATCACCCCAATAAACGGTAAGCTCCCAACTGTAATCATTGTTACACTCGTTGTTAGCGCAATTAACACTAATGTTAAAGACTCCATCCGTTTTACGGGAAAACCGAGATTTCGACTAATATCTTCCCCCATGCTCACGACCGTATAATAATGGGCAAAAATAATACTAAGAATTAAAATAAATATACATAAATAGAGCCACTCATATTGATTCGTTTGAATCATTGAAAAAGACCCTTGCATCCATGACGATAGGCTTTGCACTAGTTGGAACTGATACGCAATAAACTGAGTACAAGCTCCAATGACTCCACCAAAAATCATCCCAATTAAAGGAATCATCCATTTTTGTTTCAGAGATAGATGATGCTGTAATGCAATAAATAGGGCCGAAAACCCCACTGCAAAAACAAATGACGTCCCCATCTTTTCTAATAGTCCAGGAGAAGGAAATAATAATAAACTCATCATCAATCCCAGTTTTGCTGCGTCGACAGTTCCAATCGTACTTGGTGCAGCAAATTCATTTTGAGTAATCGTCTGCATCAATAAACCAGAGACGCTCATCGCTGAAGCAGATAATAAAATACTGAATAATCTCGGCAGTCTTGAATACCAAAATAATTGGGTTGCACTTTCCCCACCACTAAACAATTCAGTCCATGAGAAACTAGATGCTCCGACAGAGAGCGAAATGATGCTTAATATAAGTAATAATATGAATAAATAACTAACTTTTTTCATGTTCTCTCTTTTCTAATTGATAATCATTCTCAATTACCACAACTGTAAGTTTACCAAATTCTTCACTAGATTTAAACCCTTTTCCGAGAAAATAATAGAGATTTCATAAAAATTGCAAACAAAAAAGAAGCAATCCTTAAGGATTGCTTCTTTCACTATTTTCTTAATCTAAGAAGTCTTTTAATTGTTTAGAACGACTTGGGTGGCGTAATTTACGTAATGCTTTCGCTTCAATTTGACGAATACGTTCACGAGTTACTCCGAATACTTGCCCTACTTGTTCTAATGTACGGATTTCGCCGTTTTTATCAAGACCAAAACGTAAACGAAGTACGTTTTCTTCACGGTCCGTTAGTTGTTCAAGAACTTCATCAAGTTGTTCTTTCAACAATGCATATGCCGTATGATCAGCTGGGCTTGTTGCGTTATCATCTTCAATGAAATCACCTAAATGTGAATCGTCCTCTTCCCCAATTGGAGTTTCAAGAGATACTGGTTCTTGAGCGATTTTTAGAATTTCACGAACTTTTTCAGTTGGTAAATCCATTTCTGCACCGATTTCTTCCGGTGTAGGTTCGCGTCCTAAATCTTGTAATAGTTGTCTTTGAACACGTACTAATTTGTTGATTGTTTCAACCATATGTACTGGAATACGAATTGTACGTGCTTGGTCAGCGATGGCACGAGTGATTGCTTGACGAATCCACCATGTAGCATAAGTTGAGAATTTGAATCCTTTCGTATGGTCAAATTTCTCAACAGCTTTCATTAATCCCATATTTCCTTCTTGGATTAAATCTAAGAATTGCATTCCACGTCCTACATAACGTTTCGCAATTGATACTACTAGACGAAGGTTGGCTTCTGCTAACTCTTGTTTTGCTTCAGTATCTCCTTCTTGAATACGAAGTGCTAATGCAACTTCTTCATCCGCACTTAGAAGTGGAACTCGTCCAATTTCTTTTAAATACATACGAACGGAGTCATTAATCTTCGTGTTAGAAGATAAGGCAGTATCATCTTCAACAACGCTAGTTTCAGCTTCACGTTGGCTTTCTGATGACAATTGTTGGCTTGTTGGTTCACCGTTAGCATCTACAACACTAACTCCTGCATCCTCAAACTTTTGAATTAATTTATCCATTCCTTCCGCATCCAACTCAAATGGGATTGCGATTTGTGCAGATAAATCATCGTATAAAATTTGACCGAATAATTTTCGTTCTGCAAGAAGCGTTGAAGTTGCTTCATTCAGTGTTTGACCTTTTTCATTCTTTTGAACTGTCATTCACCATTCCTCCATTCTATCTTTTCCTTAATTGTCGTTGAATCTCCATGATTTCTACCATCAATTTCTTTCTGGCTTCATCATCGTTTACTAGAGCAGCTCGATTCAACTCTTCCTTTTTTTGTGCTAACTGCTCTTTCAGAGTATTCTTTTGTGAAAGTACATATACTAAATCTTGAATCTCTTGTTCCGTACATTCAGGAGGAAACTGACCCAGTTCAATTTCAGATACTAGATTTCTGTTCATTAAATCTTTATCGTTTAAAAATAACATAAATTCTTGAACATCAAATTCCTCTTCTTCATTTCTAAATGCCTGAATATGTAAATATAATTGCTCATATAATGGATCAGGAAATGAGAATTCCGGATTAATACGATTCAAATATGTCCAAGCTTCATTATGATGCATCAAGCGGTACATTAAATGCCTTTGAATTCCTTCGTTTTTAATAAACGGTCTATTCATCATAGGCACTTGTGCTTCCATATTTGGTACAGGCGCAACTTGGATATTTTGAGAAGTTTGAACTTGCTTTTGTTTCACTTGATTTTGAATCGTTGTGTAATCAAGATTAAATTCATCCGCAAGAGACTTCATCGCAAGATTCTTTTCCACTTCATTTGTCAGTTTTGCTAATTCTATAATCATTTCTTCGATATATTGAATTTTTTGGCTTTCTACTTGTAACTGATATTTCTTAGAAAGGAATCTCTTTTTAAATTGATAAATGGTTTCCTGCCCATGTTCAACTAAATCGATAAATGCTTGTGGACCACGTTGTTTAATAAACTCATCTGGATCCAGACCATTATCAAAAGGAATAATACCGACTGAAAAAGCATTCGTAGATTGAATCATTTCAATCGCACGGTTAGTCGCTTCAAGACCTGCTCTATCGCCGTCGTAAGCAATCAAAATTGTATCCGTCACATGGCGGAGTTTTTGAATTTGCTCTGGTGTTAGAGAGGTTCCCATTGAGGCTACCCCTAGTTGAACTCCCGCCTGCCAAGCAGAAATAACATCCATATATCCTTCAAAAAGGATGACTTTATTTTCTTTACGAATATTCTTCTTTGCTAAATCAAAGTTAAATAAGAAATTTCTTTTCGCAAAGAGCGGTGTTTCAGGACTATTTAAATACTTCGCCTGCGAAGCGAACTCATCCGAATAACCTGGCAATATACGTCCAGAAAACCCGACAATTTGTCCATGTTCATTACGAAGAGGAATCATAATCCGCTGATTAAAACGATCAAAGAATCCTGTTTGACTTTCTACGAATAGACCTGTCGCTTCCATTTCTTGTTCTGTTAGCTCTAAATCTTGTAAGAGCTGTGTCAGCTGCGTGCGGTCTTTTAACGAGAATCCAAATCCAAATTCTTTTAACGTATCAATCGTATAGCCACGATCCGTTAAATAATGAAGTGCTTCTTGTCCACCTTTTGTATTAAATAGGACGTGCGAGTAAAATTCACTCGCTTTCTCATGCGCCATAAACAATTTTCTATCTTTTTGAGAAATAGCTTGTTGACTAGAAGGGATTTCTACATCGAGTGGAATATGTGCAAGTTCAGCTACCCTAACAACCGATTCTGGAAAAGATAGACTTTCCAATTCCTGCATGAAGTTAAAAACATTTCCTCCACGTCCACAACTAAAACAGTGGAATAACTGTTTTTCTTCTGTGACGGTAAATGAAGGTGTTCTTTCATCATGGAAAGGACAACGACCAAAAAGGCTCTTTCCTTGCTTTCTCAATTGGACAAATTGCCCTACAATATCGAGAATATTCACTTGCGATTGTATACTTTGAATCGTTTCTTTTGATAATCGTTGACTCATAAAAAAACTCCCTCCATACACTACGCCTAATCATACAGCATATAATATATCACAATTCGCGATTTAATGCAATGGAGCAAGTTTTTTTCTTAAAAGTTCACATTATTCTTTTCAAATAAAACAAGTGATACCGTATACGGTATCACTTGTTTTTTAGTCGGCAATAAATTGTTCAATCCACGCCCAAGCTTTCTCTACTCCTTCACCTGTTTCAGATGAGAAAGTTAAGAATAGGTCTTCTGGTGGTTTGCCAAATGCTTTTCGGATGACGCTTGTATGTTTATTCCATTTACCACGAGGAATTTTATCACATTTTGTCATCACAATACGATATGGAATATTATAATACTCCAAAAATTCTCGCATTTGAACATCTTCTTGACTTGGTTCATGTCTAAAGTCTACTAGGATTAGAACTAAACGAAGAGGTTCTCGAGTCGTTATATACTCCTCAATCATCTTCCCCCACTTTTCGCGTTCTTTCTTAGATACTTTAGCATATCCATATCCTGGTACATCTACAAAATAGAATAGATCATTAATATGGTAGAAGTTCAATGTTTGTGTTTTACCAGGTTTACTTGATGTACGGGCTAGGCTTTTTCGTTGAATCAACTTATTAATAAAAGATGATTTGCCAACGTTAGAACGACCTGATAATGCGATTTCTGGAAGGTTCCCAGAAGGATATTGCGCTGGTCCTACAGCACTAATTGTAAATTCGGCTTTATTAACCTTCATTTTCGATTCCTTTCTGTGTAGGCAACTTCACGAAGAATAGTAATACTGAACCGATAACGAATAAAATAATCAATGAGAATACTCCATCTAAAGAATTTCCTGTCATTTGAGCGGTAATCCCTAATAAAGTTGTTCCTAAAATAGATGAGAATTTACCAAAAATATTATAGAAACCGAAGAATTCGTTTGCTCTATTCGCTGGGATTAATTGACCGAATAATGAGCGGCTAAGTGATTGCACCCCACCTTGAGCTGTACCAATTAGAATCGCTAAAATTAGGAAATCTGTGTATGAATTTAACCACAATGCCATCACACAAATTAAAATATACGTACCGATTCCGAGGAATAATGTTTTCTTGTTTCCGAATCGTTTTGATAAATATCCATATAATAAACTAAATGGAAAAGCAACGATTTGAACAATTAATAAGATGACAATTAAGCTATTACTATCGAGTCCCATATCAGAACCGATTGCAGTTGCCATTTTAATAATCGTACCTACTCCATCAATATAGAAGAAGTAAGCGAGTAAGAATAGAAATACTTGTTTATGTTCTCCGATGCGTTTAATCGTTCCCCATAAACGAATAAAACTATCTTTTACTGGATTTTTTGGTTGTTCGATAAATGATTTTTGACTAACATAAAGCCAATACGGAACGGTGAAGATAAACCACCAAGCTGCAGTGATAAAGAAACCTACCATAACGATAGCGTTAGAATTTAAACTGCTAAACTGCATAATCATCATAAAGAGCACAAATGGGAATACACTTCCGATGTAGCCATATCCATAACCAGCTGCCGAAATTCTATCCATTCGATCATAAGTTGTCACATCCATGATGGAACTATCATAAAAAATATTCGAAGCAGAATACCCGATTGCTGATAAAGTATACAACATTAGTAAAAGAATCCATTGATCTGTTTCGACAAACATCATACCGATAACTGAGAATACACCTAACAATGTACTCCATGTAAACATAGGATTCCGATATCCTTTGTAATCCGCTAAAGCTCCTAAGACTGGTGCCATAATTGAAACGGCAAACGTAGCGATAGAATTGGCATAACCTAAGAACGCTGTTGAATCAGCTGCGCTAATACCAGCGTTAGTTGATACTGTTTTAAAATATAACGGGAAAATCGCCGTCGTAATCATTAAAGAATAAACCGAATTAGCCCAGTCTTGCATAATCCAAGCAAATTCTTCTTTTGTATAGTATTTTGCTATTAAGGATTTTAAACCTTTCATGTATTTAGCTCCCTTAATTCATTTTCTTATAAAAAATAGAATGCAATATAATGTACCCATCATATCACATTCTATCCTACCATATTTTGATGAAAAACCCTAGGAAATCAATCGATTTTCTTCATCATATAAATTAGGTTCGCCAGTGCCATTCACAATCGCTTCAGTAACGACCACTTTAGTGATGTCTTCACGGCTAGGAATTTCAAACATTAAATCCATCATTACAGATTCAATAATACTTCTCAATCCACGTGCACCAGTACGACGTTCAATGGCCTTAGCAGCAATTGCTTGTAACGCTTCTGGTTCAAACTCTAATTCTACATTATCCATTGCAAATAGTTTTTGATATTGCTTCACCAAAGCATTCTTTGGTTTTGTTAGAATATCGACTAAATCATCTTTCTTCAATGGTTCTAATGCAGCAGTAATTGGAAGTCGTCCAATAAACTCAGGAATCAAACCGAATTTTTGTAAATCTTCAGGAATGATTAGTTGCATTAAACTTTCGTGACTTGATAAGTTTTTGTTCGAAGAACCAAATCCAATCACTTTTGCACCCAGACGTTCTTTCACAATTGTTTCAATACCGTCAAAGGCCCCACCAACAATAAATAGAATATTCGTTGTATCGATTTGAATGAGTTCTTGATGTGGATGCTTACGTCCTCCTTGAGGTGGAACAGAAGCAACAGTCCCTTCTAAAATTTTCAGTAAGGCTTGTTGAACCCCTTCACCACTTACATCACGAGTGATGGATACATTCTCGCTCTTACGGGCAATCTTATCAATCTCATCAATATAAATAATCCCTTTTTCAGCACGTTCGATATCATAATCTGTCGCTTGTAATAGTTTTAGAAGAATATTTTCAACATCCTCACCAACATAACCAGCTTCCGTTAATGTAGTCGCATCTGCAATCGCAAATGGAACATTCAAAATACGCGCTAATGACTGAGCTAAATACGTTTTACCAGAACCAGTTGGTCCAATTAAGCAAATATTACTCTTTTGTAACTCAACATCATCTTCTTCACTAAATAAATGATTAATACGTTTATAGTGATTGTACACCGCTACTGCTAATGATTTTTTTGCATGATCTTGGCCAACGACGTAATCGTTTAATACCTTTAGGATTTCTTGAGGTTTTAATACCTCAATCATTTCATCCATTGTCATCGATGAAAACTCTTCATCGATAATTTCTTTACATAAATCAACACATTCATTACAAATAAATACATCAGGACCAGCGATAATTTTCTTTACTTGTTCTTGTGATTTTCCACAAAATGAACATCTTACTTGTTTCGTTTCATCTTTATACAATCTGAAACCTCCATTCTTTTCCTGATTTCTCAATTTAAGAGTACCATAAGTCGCTATATTCAACAAGAAATGTTGTTTCAAAAAGCGCCGGTCTCTAGCGAAACCGGCGCTTTTCTATTTAATTTTATAAAATTAAGCTTCTTTAGCAGAATCAGTAATTACAGCTAATGCTTTCTTCATTGAAATATCGTTTTTCAACATATCTACTGAAACAGCAGCACGAACTGCATCTTCTTCCATACCGTATTGAGCAGCTAATTCTTTCACTTCGTTAGCTACATCTTCATCAGTTGCTTCAATGCCTTCTTCTTTAACGATTTGTTCTAATACTAAGTTAGTCTTAGTACGAACGTCAGCGTCTTTTTCCATCATTTTGTGTAAATCAGCTTCTGTTGTACCAGTGATTTGGTAGTACATTTCAGGAGAGATTCCGTTACGACGCATATCGTTTAAGTAGTGTTCCATTTGGCGGTGAACTTCGTCGTGAACCATTTCGTGTGGTAATTCAACGATTTCAGCGTTTTCTACTGCTTTACGTAAAGCTTCATCTGCTACTGCTTCATCAGCAGCCGCTGCTTTAGCTTCTTCTAATTCTTTACGGAATTTTTCTTTTAATTCTGCTAATGTTTCAACTGAATCATCAACATCTTTAGCGAATTCATCTGTTAATTCTGGTAATTCTTTAGTTTTAACTTCGTGAACTTTAACTTTGAATACTGCTTCTTGGCCTTTTAAGTTTTCAGCATGGTATTCTTCTGGGAAAGTCACTTTCACTTCTACTTCATCGCCTTCTTTAGCGCCAACTAATTGGTCTTCAAAACCTGGGATGAATGAACCAGAGCCTAATTCTAGTGAGTGGTTTTCACCTTTTCCGCCTTCGAAAGCTTCGTCACCTAAGAAACCTTCAAAGTCGATTACTACTGTGTCACCTAATTCAGCTGCATCTTCTTTAACAACTAATTCAGCTGCACGAGCTTGTTCTTGTAATAAGCGATCTTCAACATCTTGTTCAGATACTGTACGATCTTGTTTTTCAACAGTTAAACCTTTGTATTCACCTAATTTAACTTCAGGTTTTACGATTACTTCTGCTTTAATAACCCATGGTTTACCTTTTTCGATAGATTCGATATCGATTTTTGGTTGAGTTACTGGGAAGATTCCAGTTTCTTCAACTGCGTTATCGTATGCATCTGGTAAAAGAATGTTTAATGCATCTTGGTATAAAGCTTCTTCACCGTACATTTTTTCAAATACTTGACGGCTTACTTTACCTTTACGGAAACCAGGTACGTTCACGTTCTTTTTAACGCGGTTGAACGCTTGGTCTAGCCCTTTTTTAATATCTTCTTGTGAGATTTCAAATGTTAAAACAACTTTATTAGTTTCAACTTTTTCGAATTTTGCTGTCATATTATTCCTCCATAAATTCATTATTCATCTTAAAGATGAATGGATTTACATACTCATTTATTTTACAATACTCTTCTTCTTTTGTAAAACATAATTGACTTATTCAGGTTTAATTTAACAAGAATTTTTAATAGAGATTAAGAAAAGGTAACAAAAGCAATAGTTTTTCTCATTTTTCGCCCAAAATGTTATAATAGACGCCATAGGAGGGATAAAATGATTCAATATCCAAAAGGACAAAAACAATTATCACGCGCTACTCGATCTCAAACAATGGAAACAAATTACAGTAGTCGCGGTATGGGTTTAGAGAATATATTGAATCAAACCAATGAACTCTATCGCCTTCAAAAGCGAGCCGTTATCCATAAGAAACCGACGCCCATTCAAGTCGTTAAAGTAAACTACCCTGCCAGAAGTGCAGCGCAGATTACTGAAGCCTATTTTCGTCAGGCATCAACGACCGACTATAATGGTGTCTATAAAGGAAGATATATCGACTTTGAAGCGAAGGAAACGAAGAATAAAACTTCATTCCCTCTAAAGAATATTCATACGCATCAGCTAGAACATATGAAAGAGTGCTGTGAACAAGGCGGTATCGCATTTGTTATTTTCTATTTTTCTAGTCTGAAGGAATATTATTTACTTGAATATAAATGGATTGAACAGTTCGTTTATCATTCAAGCTCTACACGTCAATCCATTCCTTTGACCTATATCAGAGAAAAAGGTCAAAAAATCGAGCTATCACTGCAGATGACTCTCAATTATTTAGACGCAGTGGATACTTTATTATAAAGGAGGTCAATCTATGACTGAAAATAATACTGAACAAACCCGTTCTTCACAGCATCGTCATACGAAGAAAAAAGCGCCCGCTTCTTCTAAGAAAAAAATCTGGAAGAAAATTTTAATCGGCATTGCTGCTTTTGTGACTGTGGCTATTATTGCTATCGTTGCAATCTTCGCTTACTACGGTGCGACTGCTCCTACAATTCAAGCAAGTGATTTAGAAGGAGCTACTGAAACTAAAATCCTTGATAAAGATGGAGAACTAATTTATTCGCTGGGTGGTGAAAAACGAGATCTTATCACCAGTGAACAAGTTCCTCAATTACTAAAAGATGCCATTACTTCGATTGAAGACAAACGCTTCTACTCTCATATGGGGATCGACCCAATCCGTATTGCAGGATCATTCCTACGAAATGCAAAAGCGGGTCAAATCACTCAAGGTGGTAGTACCATCACTCAACAATTAGTGAAACTAGCGGTATTCTCAACGAAGAAAGAAGACCAAACCTATAAACGTAAAATTCAAGAAATTATGCTCGCACTTCAATTAGAGCGTAATTACTCTAAAGAACAAATTTTGACGTACTACTTAAACAAAGTCTATATGGCAAATAATGTCTATGGATTTGGTACTGCATCCCATTACTACTTTAATAAAGAATTATCAGATTTAACTCTTCCACAAGTAGCACTACTTGCTGGTATGCCGCAAGCACCTAATTCATACGACCCATATGCAAATGCTGATCAAGCAAAAGAACGTCGTGACTTAGTTCTCTACTCCATGAAAGAAAATGGGAAAATTACAAAGGAACAATATGACCAAGCTGTTGCTACTCCAGTTACTGAAGGATTAATCGCACATGATAACAGCGTAAATAGTAATGATAAAGCACTTGTTTACGATTCTTTTGTCACCATGGTTTTAAAAGAAGTTCAAGATAAAACAGGACTCGATCCTTATAACGACGGACTTACAATTGAAACAACGATTGACTCAAAAGCACAACAGCGTTTATACGATATCGTAAATACAAATGATTATATTCAATATGTGAATGATAAAATTCAAAATGCGGTTGTTATGCTCGATACAAAAACGGGTGCCGTTCGCGCCGTAAATGGTGGCCGTAAACAAACGACACTACTAGGCTATAACCGAGTAACTGACAATTCACGTAGTACCGGTTCAACAATCAAACCCGTTATCGACTACGGTCCTGCTATTGAATACTTAAATTATTCTACTGGTCAAACCATCATGGATAAAAGAACTACTTATTCAAATGGTGTTGAGTTAAACAACTGGGATTTTAGTCATAAAGGTGCAATGACATTACGTACTGCCCTCGTTTACTCAAGAAACACAACAGCTCTCCAAACCTTTAAAGCTGTTGGCGAAACAAATATCAAGTCATTCTTGAACAATCTTGATATTCAAATTAAAAATGATGGTCAGGACTACTTAGTTGAAAGTAACTCAATTGGTGCAGATATTTCACCAATTAAAATGGCTGCCGCATATGCCGCATTTGGTAATTACGGTACTTATTCAAAACCATATACGGTAACAAAAGTCACAACTCGTGATGGTCAAGTAACTGAATTTAAACCAGAACAAAAACAAGCGATGAAAGATTCAACAGCCTATATGATTACGGATGTTCTTAAAGATTCATTCAAATATGGTTTCGCAACTCAAGCCTCTATTCCAGGATTACCTACAGCTGCCAAAACTGGTTCATCAAACTACACAGTTGAGCAAAAACGTGCAATGGGTGCTGGTGATTATGATGATATCATTCCCGACTCTTGGTTTATCGGCTATTCTACCGACTATACAATTTCTGCATGGACCGGTTACGATAATCCATATGAAAAAGGCGGCGGTGTAGATACTACTGAACAAGAATATTCAAGACTCATTTATTACTACTTAATGAAATATATGGCGGAATCTTCTAGCGGAGATGATTGGGTACAACCAGATAGTGTTGTTAAACAGCAAATCGAAATCGGATCTGACCCATTAAGCTTACCTGGACCTAGAACTCCTTCTAATATGATTGCTACAGAATTGTTTGTTAAAGGTCACGTCCCTACCGCGCAATCAACAAACTACGGTACAACGATTGATGCTCCTTCAGGCTTAAAAGCAACTTATGATAAGGCTAAAAAGACATTAACTGTAACATGGGATAAATATCAAACAGATTCTAAAGATAAACCACAATTTAAAGTAACTGCTAACGGACAATCACAAACAGTTTCTGGAAATTCTGTAACCTTCCAAAATATTAGTGGACCAAGCGTTTCTGTTACTCTTGTTGTGACTGTTGGTAAGAATAGTTCGGACCCAATTACAAACGAGTTCCAACTAGAGCAACCAACAACAAGTGAAGAACGGACAACGCAACAAAACAATCGTCAGCAAAACAATAACAATAACAACAACAATAATAATGAACAAACGACTCAAGAAGCTCGTAATCAATAGTTCAAGCAAAAAGGCCATTCTCAAAGCGAGAATGGCCTTTTTGCATATTCGTAAACTAAAATAAAAACCCATGACAACTTGTCATGGGTTTTCCAGTTTTACATCTACTTCACAGTAGAGTCAAAGTCAATCAATGATTACTTAGCATATTCGACTGCTCTTGTCTCACGAATAACTGTAACTTTAATATGTCCTGGATATTGGAGTTCTTCCTCAATTTGATTCTTGATATCATGCGCTAAAATAATCGCTTTTTCATCAGAAATCTTGTCAGGTTGTACCATTACACGAACTTCACGTCCGGCTTGAATCGCAAAACTACGTTCAACGCCTTCATGTTCAGTGGCAATGGCTTCTAATCTTTCTAATCGACGAATATAATTTTCGATTGATTCACGTCTTGCACCTGGGCGAGCTGCAGATAAAGCATCGGCTGCCGCAACAAGTACTGCGATTGTTGAAGTTGGTTCAACATCACCGTGGTGAGAAGCAATTGCGTTAACAACAATCTTATTCTCTTTATATTTCTGAGCAATTTCTGCTCCGATTTCAACGTGAGAACCTTCAATTTCATGATCGAGCGCTTTACCGATATCGTGAAGTAAACCAGCACGTTTTGCAAGGTTAACATCTTCACCTAATTCGCCTGCCATCACTCCAGCAAGCTTAGCCACTTCGATACTGTGGTTCAATACGTTTTGACCGTAACTAGCTCTAAAGTATAAACGACCTAAAATCTTAATCAAATCAGGATGTAATGAGTGAATTCCAACTTCGAACGTTGCTTGTTCACCAATTGTACGAATACGCTCATCCATTTCTTTACGAGATTTTTCAACCATTTCTTCAATACGCGCAGGATGAATACGACCATCTGAAATTAATTTTTCTAGCGTCATTTTCGCGATTTCACGACGAATTGGGTCAAACCCACTTAATACCACCGCTTCTGGCGTTTCATCGATAATCACATCAATCCCTGTCAATGATTCAAGGGTACGAATATTACGTCCCTCACGTCCGATAATGCGTCCTTTCATTTCATCACTTGGTAACGTCATAACTGTTACTGTATTTTCTGAAACTAAGTCCGCTGCGGAACGTTGAATCGCTTGAAGAATAATATTTTTAGCATTTTTATCTGCTTCATCTTTTGCAAGCTGCTCAGACTCTTTAATCATGATAGCACGTTCTTTACTTAACTGTTCAGTCATGTCTTTCATGATAATCTCTTGTGCTTCTTCTTTACTGATTGTAGAAATGCGTTCCAATTCTTCTTGTTGTTTTGCAACGAGAGCTTCAGCTTGATGTTCTTTCTCTGTCACTCTCTCAAGTTTTTCTTGAATTTTTGTTTCCTTCGTTTCAATAGATTGTTCACGTTTTTCTAGAATTTCATCTTTACGATCTAAATTCTTTTCACGTTGAATCATTCTCTTTTCTTGAAGAAGTACTTCATTTCGTCTTTCTTTTAACTCATTTTCAACTTCAGCACGATATTTATGATTTTCTTCTTTTGCTTCTAATAATACTTCCTTTTTTAATCGGTCAGCATCTTTTTCTGCATCTTTGATAATCATTTCAGCCGATTCGCGAGCTGCTACTAACTTTTTCTCGTAATTTGATTTGAAACCAATATATCCAGCAACAATTCCAATTATTAAAGCTAAGATCGCGAGGCCACCTGTTACTACTGAGTCCATTGAGTCACCTCCGTCTCTATTTAATTTTTAATCAAAATAAATTGCATTGATAAATTTTATGGTTAAATGTGATTTAACACATAATATTATTGTATTCTTGAAACGTGTTAAAGTCAATTCATTTAAGGAATTTTTTTCAAAAAAACAAAAGGCTTTCAACAGCAAAATAAAAACATCGATTAGCCATACGACTAATCGATGTTTTCATCAATAAGTTTATCTATTTTCTTTCTTGTCTGTATAAACAAATCCAAAAGCAATCATTACAAGAATAGTTGCGATGAACATTGTACTTACAAGTGATGATGTACCAGTGTTTGGTAAATCTTTTTGTGGTTTTGATGGTTCAGGTGTTGGTACAACAGGTGCCGTATACTTGTTTTTAAACGTTGTATCCGCGTCATAAGTGACAGTAGCAACATACACCTTATCTTCTTGTTTCACTTCAATAGTTACGTTTTTGACGCTCTTATCGTAAGTGATTTGCTTATCATCGCCACTAACCTCTACTACTGAATACTTGTAAGTTCCAGCCTTGTCGAATACCACATCTTTAAATGTAATAGTTCCATCAGCAGCATTTTGAACCGTTTGAACAACTTTTCCATTTTCATCTAATAGATTAAATGTGAATTCTCCCTCAACTAATTCACGACCTTCTAATTCTTTCTTGAATGTTAGGTCATGTTTGACTCCAGAAAGAATACTGTTTGTAATAATTGATTTTTTTCCTTCTTCTACTACTTCGTGAGTATATCCTTCTGGAATATCTATCTCTTCAACAGTATACTTATAAGCTACTCCATTTTTAGAGTCAGGTAATTCTTGGAAAGTATGGAACCACTCATTTGCGTCTGACAATTCGACTGCTTCACCATAGTTTTCACCATTTTGTTTCAATTGAACTTTAATGTTTTTACGTAAGCCGAGTTTATTGTTATTATCTTCCCATTTTTTCTTAACAGTATGCGTGGTCGTTATACGAGTATTTGTGATGGTAAATCCTTCATTTTGAGTGGCACCGCCAGTAATGACAGTATCGTAATCTTTACCATAGTTATCATCCATCACTTCTTTTACTTGGTAATCCGTTACTGTTGGATCCAGTGTTTTACCATCAATAGTCAGTTTGAATACACCTTTCCACTCATTGGCATCATTTAAGACCATTGTCGCAAGAACATCATCCGGCTTACTTGCACGAATTAACTTCACTTTAATACTTGAAATAGAAGCATCTTTTTCTCCATTCCAAACCTTGGCAACTGGAATGTATTGTGGCAATTGATTCGAAACAGCATTTGTTTCACCAAAAACTGTTGGATTTTCAGCATCACGGTTTGTATAGAATACGTTTGTTGCTGTTAGTGTATCTGTTGCACCATCCGTGTATTCTGGAGTTTTCATTTCCACTTGGAAGTTCACGACTTCTCCTGGAACAATCTTTTCACCCTTATTCAATACAATCTTGATGGCAGTTACTTTTGTAAAATCAGATACTTTATCTGCTGTGACCCAGCCACTAGCTTGTGTTGCATCATATGGAGAATTTGGCAAGCTTGTTGAAGTATGATAATAAACTGTATATTTACTTTCAACTGCTAATGCTTTTGTTAAAACTGGAGTGAAACCAGAACCATTTTTATCTCCTGCATACGGAAGACGATCATACAACGTAAATGTTTCGATGTCATACGTACTATAGTTTTTCGTTTGTAACTGATATTTATACTCTTGATTATAGTTTTGTTGAACTAACTCTTGCGTCCAACTTCCATCATTTTTCGAAATAAATTTCTCAGAACGAATTTCAGTTGGTAAGTTTACAATCGTTGGAACTTTTGCACCAACTACTTGTGAAGGAACTTTTCCATCTGGTGTCTCAATCTTAAACATATTGTCTAACATTGTTTGTGACGTTACATTACTTGCTAAAGGCGAAAATTCTTTTGCAACTAGAAATACATGGTTATCTGTATTTTTCTTATAATCATCAGCTTTCTGAATGGCTGTTGGCATTGCCTCTTTCGTAATTGTTGCCGAAACAATTGCTGTAAAGTCACGAGCAATCGTTTTGTCATTGTAGAAATCAAGATCTTTTAGCTCAAATATTACCGCTTGACGACCGCTGCCATTGTAATTTTCAACGATACTTGGTTCACCTTTCAACATATTTCTATGCGGTTGTTTATCAATATAGTACCCTTCATAAGTGATTCCCTCAGGTAAGACATCAATCACTTGAGCTCCATTTACACGACGGTTAACTGATAAGTTACTAAAATCAGCAGTAACACTATATTCAACAACTTCTCCTAAATCACCTGTAGGATTTGAACGAGTCATCTTAGAAATACGAATTTCTTCTTCCTTCACTCTTACATCTTCATAGGAAGTACTCTTGTTTGTAGAGAACTTTCCGTCCTCTCCATAGCCATCCACTAAACCTTCAGCATGCATACTATTATTGTATCTAACAGGATCTTTACGTTCAGTTTCGTCAAATGGATTTAACAATTTCGTTTGGATAAATGTAGATGTAATCTCTCCTGCTTGAAGAGTTTTACCATCTTGAAGTTTGATTTTTATACTGTCATAAGTACGAGATACTTTTTGATAAGCCTCTTTCTTTAAAGTTCCAGCATAAATTTGTTTTGCTTGATCTGAGACTTTATTATAGGCATCTTCGTCTACAATTACTAATTGTTTTGTCCCTTTAGCAATGCTTCCTAATTTCACTTCTGTGCCATCTGCTTTTACTCCATATACATCCATATCAAATGGTGCATCTGCAACAGGTGACCCTACTGAATAGAAATACATTCTCTCATCCAAATCTTCATCAACTAACGTCAATTTAGAAATTGTACTTGGAGAAGTATTCGTAAACCCAAGAATCCATGTCGCTACAGATGTATCTGGCGCACCCGCATCAATATTTAAAGTTTGTCTATCATTGTTCGACTTGCGGATAGCAGCATCACTAATCAACTGTCCAATTAGTTTAAATTGAATATTATCACTTACTGTTAATTTAGGTTCTGATTCTCCTTGTTGAATAAACGTCAATTCTGTTTTTGCATTATTAACAATATTTGTTTTTGTTTTCGCATTAGGGAAACTTAATACCAGTCTCTCCTCACGTAGAGCAATTTCTGCTTCACTATTTGAGTCATTTAGAGTGTCACCACCCGTAATGGTTTTGCTAACAGTACCATCTGCATTTAAAGTCCAACCAGGATTTTTTGCAGGATCAAAGACAGCTGTCCCTGTAGTTCCGTCGGCTTTTTCATATGTTGGTAGTGTATCCGTAATCGTAATCGTTTTTGCAGCACGTGTCTGCGCTTTTCCGTTTCCCCAGTTTTGAGTTTGTCCACCACCTGGAGTATTCGTTGATAAACTAAATTGGAAAGTAACATCTGCTGCTTTTGTAATGGCATTACCAGTTGCCTTCCCACCATAAATTTCACGATTATCAATCGTATACGCTTGTGTATAATTGGTTACGTTATATTTAAATAACGACTGTTTATCGACTTTTACTTTATAAACTAAAGAATCCGTTACTTCTTTTAACGTCTTTCCAGTACTATCTTTTAACACGATGTTTGGAGAGAATGTATATCCTTCTGGAGTTACACGGTCTTTAAATTTAAACGTAAAAGGAAAACTTGCAGTTGTCGTTTGTGTGATATCAGACACGTATACTTTCAACACACCAGGCGTTGAGTTATCCACACTTTTTACCGGTCCTCCAGTCGCTACCGTAAAGCTTTCGATATACTCCGTTGGATAAGTGAATTCAACATATCCCCCAATTACAGACTCTTTCACTTTCGAACCATCTAATTGAACATCCCCTTGACGGTTCTTTGTTGTATATTGTCCATCACTACCTGTTGAGTTTGTAGCAGTTATTTTCACTTGACCAATTTGTGGATTGATCCCTACAGCCCCAGCAGTCGTAGCTTCGTTTGCTTCGGAAGTCGTAGTTTCTGAACTCACCGTCGTTTCAATGACTGGTGCTTCAGTACTACTTGTCTCTACCGTTGTATGTTCACTAACCTCCTCGGCATAAGTAACTATCGGCGCTACTTGATTGGTTAATAATGTGAATATTAATAATGTACTTGATAATTTATGAATAAACCTCTTCATTTAGCTCTCCTTCTTTTATAAAAATATTTTTCAATAAAAATTCATATATATTATACTGTATTAATGTGAGTTAACCAAGAAAGAACCAAGACCAATTTTCTTCCTTTAAAAAGAATTTTTTTCACATTTGAAAACCTAACTTAAGAAAAAAGAGCCGGATAAACCGACTCTTTCCAAATTATTTACTTAAATATTCTTTTGATGATGCGTTCAATTCTTCTACGATTTCGTTTACTTCTTCAAGAGTTTGAACAATCGCACCTGATGCTAATGGATGTCCTCCACCACCATGGTTTTGCGCAATCACATTCACGATTGGGCCTTTAGAACGAAGATTTACTCGGTAGCTTCCATCTGGTTGCTCTACGAATAATGCCCAGCAATGAATGCCTTCAACTGTACTTGGAAGTGAAATAACACCATGTGTTTGATCTTCTTCAATTCCAAAGTGCTCTAAATCTTTTTGCGTTAAAATTGTAGCTGCAACGCCATTCTCAGAAATTTCCATGTTTTGGTAAATATAACCCGCTAAGCGACTAACTGAAACTGGGTTTGTAATCATATGATAGGCAATGCCTGAAATATCCACATCGAATTCTAATAATTTAGAAACCATTGCAAAAGTTACAGCTGTTGTTGCTGGATAAAGGAAACGACCTGTATCTCCTACAATACCTGCATATAATGCATTTGCTGCTTCTTTAGAGACTTTCCAAGTACTTTCTTCACCAAACGCAAAACGACATAAAATTTCGCTTGTACTACTTGAATTCGTATCTACAAATGAAATCGCACCATAAACATCTCTATCTGGATGGTGGTCGATTTTAATTACTTTCGATGGATCGACTTCAAATGGGCAGTCAATACGTGGTGTATTTGCACAGTCTAAAACAATAATCAGTGCAGCATCGAATTGTTCCTGTGTAATTTCATCCATTTCTCCAATATAACTTAGTGAACTTTGCATTTCACCTAATAAATATACTGTTTTTTCTGGATAAGTAGTGCGAATAATTTCTCTCAACCCTACTTGTGAACCAATTGCATCTGGGTCTGGTGATTCATGACGCAAGATAACAATCGAATCTGCTTTTTTAATTTCTGCATCAATCTTTTTAAAAAACTCTGTATAATTCATTATTTAATATTTCCTTTCATCCAATGATTGGACTGATATTTATTGTAAATACAACATCTTATAATACTCTTATTTGGGCGTAATTTCAATTTTTTCTTAAAGGCTTTCACTGCCTCTTTTAACTCAGCATCCACTTCTAAAATTTGACTCTTCGTAACAGATGGAATGCCACACGCTAGCGTATGTCCTCCACCGCCAAAAGCTTGCGCAATATAATTCACAGTTGGCCCTTTTGAACGCAAATGAACTCTAAAGGTGCCATCCCCTTGTTCCACATACATACTCCACGCCAGAATCCCTTCAACCGTTCCAGGAACTGAAACTACTAGTGAAGCTAATTGGTCAGTGGCTTGGAAACGTTCAAGCACTTCTTTTGTTAAAACTACACTCGCCATTCCTTCACGAGATACTTCTAGATGCTCGTAAATATACCCTGTCATTCGATTTACATTCAGCGGTTTTGTAATCATTTTATCGGCAATTCCAGCCAAATCTACATCGTGTTGTATCAATTTTGATACAAGTGCAAAAGTTTTTGAAGTGGTTGACGGATATAAGAATCGACCGGTATCTCCGATGATTCCTGCGTAAATCACGTTAGCAGCTGACTTATTCATTTGAAATGGAGTTGCTTCGTCAAAAGCAAACTCTGCCATGATTTCACTGGCACTGGCTGCTGTTGTATCCACATAACAAATCTTTCCGTACGGTGTCACATTTGGATGGTGATCTATCTTAATTACCTCTTCGACATTCACTTCAAATGGACAATTGATAAGTCTCGGTGTAGAACAATCGACAACAATAATAAGAGAGGTATCGAACACCTCTTGAGTTATTTCATCCATGTCGCCGATATACTTCAAGTTTTCTGGCATATCTCCAATAACGTAAACAGACTTTTCTGGATAGGTTGCCTTAATGAGTTCGCTTAGACCTATCTGTGAACCCAAAGCATCTGGGTCTGGTTTACGATGCCTTAAAATAACGATAGAATCTGCCTTTTTGATTTCTGTGATGATTTCTTGTAATAATTCTTTGTAATTCATTCTTAGTTTCTTTCCATTAATTGATTTGACATAATTGCTTTAGCAACAATTGAATTTTCCAATAAAACCGAAATATCTAATTTCGAAACTTTACGACCATTATCGAGCATTTGAATTTGAATCACAATATGACTTTCGATTGGAATCATCTTCAAATAGTGCATTTCTAATTGTTCGATCACAGTATTACGACGTTGACTTCTATGAATAAATTCTTTAGAAGCAACAGAGACCACTTCACATAACACCCCAAAGGAAAGCATTCCAAGGTTATTTGTCATCTGTGGTGTTACCGTAAAGCTGAAATCTGCACCCGTTGGATTCACTTCAACAATCTCAAGATTTTCACTGACATCATCTTCAAAAGTATTTCCCACTTGTGGTTGACGTTGCGTTAGTTGCATCGCCTTCATGACATCACGACGAGAAATAATTCCAATCAATTCCATATTGTCTTGAACAACTGGAAGCATCTCCAATCCATTCCAAATCATTGAGTGCGCTACACTAGCAACAGAAGCATGTAATTTTGAGACGGATGGATTCTTCGTCATCACACGTTCCATTGTAAGAGTATCAGATTTTCCAAGAATATCTTTAGCAGAAACAACACCCACTAAACGATTCGAATAATTAATAACTGGGAAGCGAGAATTCCCTGTTTTTTCGCTCAATTGGCGATATTCTTTAACAGTTTGGTCCATTCTCAAATAATTCGTATTTTCAATATCATTATAAATATCTGCGACAATCATAATTTTTTTCTTAATTAATTGGTCTGTCATCGCACGGTTAATGAGACTAGCAACGGTAAATGTATCATAGGTTGTTCCCATTAATGGAATTTTTAATTCATCCGCTTTTTGAATCAATTGTGGTGTTGCTTGGAAGCCCCCAGTAATTAAAACGGCTGCTCCTTGATTCAATGCTAGTAATTGCGCGTCTTCACGGTTCCCAATAATCACAAGTGATTCTGGTTGAATATAACGCGTCATTGCATCAAGAGTCATCGCACCAATAACAAAGCGATTTAGTATTTTATCTAGACCGTCATGTCCACCGAAAACTTCTCCTTCGATGATTTTAATAATCTCACCAAACGACAATTTTTCAAGATTATCTTTTGTTTTACGTTCAATACGAATCGTCCCTACACGCTCGATGGTAGAAACAATCCCAATATTTTCAGCTTCTTTAATCGCACGATACGCTGTACCTTCACTCATTTCCATGTTCTTTGCTATGGAACGAACAGAGATTTTTTCTCCTACTGGTAATGATTCAATATAACGAATAATTTGTTGATGTTTTGATGTCATAATATCCCCTCTGTATTAAAAAAATGAAACACCCTACTTAAACTGTACTATTATTGTACTAAAATTTTAGTCGAAATACTAGAGCAAAAATAAAAAACTGGCCTAAAAAGACCAGTTTTAACATCTCTTTATTCTGAATAAGGTGGGATTTCTTCACCATGAGGACAGTGAGTTGGATTTCCTAGAAATTCAGCTAGACGTTCTGTCATTTCAACAGACGATGAATGCTCTAAAATTTCTGCTTGCTCATGGACGCTTTCACCACTGAATCCTAAGGAGTTCACTAAGAATACTTCCCAAATTTTATGAGATCGAATTAAACGTTCTGCAACTTTAATACCTTTTTCTGTTAATTTAGCACCAGTATAACGAATATATTCTACTGTCCCATCATGTACAAGTTTATTTAGCATTTCAGTTGTAGAAGCTGCTGAAAGATTCAACATTTGATTGATGGCTTTATTAGACACAAATTCGTCCCTGCCACCTAATTTATAGATTGCTTTAATATAATCTTCTTTATTTGGAGTCATAAGCCATCTCCTTTCCTATCCTCATTTAGTATAGCATATTTTAGATTCGAAAAAAATAGTAAAAGAGCCTTAGACAATTTGTCTAAGACTCTCTTCGTTAAGAATCAACTATTTTAAGCGACCTGGTCTTTCTTTATAACCGAAGTATGCATCAGCAAGAATTTCTTCCATATGAGCAACCATTGGTAAACGAGGGTTCGCTGGTGAACATTGATCTTCATAAGCAAGCATTGCAATCTCATGGATTGTAGCTAACCATTCTTTGTGGTTAACGCCTTGTGCTTTGAAGTTCATTTCGATTCCTACTGCTTCCCCTAATTCGTATACAGCTTTTGCAAGTGCATCAACTGCTTCTTCAGGAGTTGAAGAAGGCAAGCCTAACATACGAGCGATGTCTTGGTATTTTTCATCAGCACGGTAGTAGTTGTATTTAGGCCATGTTGAAGTTTTCGCAGGACGAGTACCATTGTAACGAATTACGTAAGGTAATAGAATCGCATTTGTACGTCCGTGAACTGTATGGAAGAATCCACCAATCTTATGCGCCATAGAGTGGCTCATTCCTAAGAATGCATTGGCAAATGCCATACCAGCCATTGTAGAAGCATTATGCATTTTTTCGCGTGATGTGAAATCAGCATTTTTCACACTGCTTTCTAAGTTTTCAAATACTAATTTGATTGCTTGCAGAGCTAAACCATCTGTATAGTCGTTTGCAAGAGTTGAAGTGTACGCTTCAATTGCGTGCGTTAATACGTCCATACCAGTATCAGCTGTTACAAAATCCGGAACTGTCATAACTAACGCAGGGTCAACAATTGCAATTGTTGGTGTTAGTGAGTAGTCCGCTAATGGATATTTACGGTTATTCGCTTTGTCTGAAATTACCGCGAATGGTGTTACTTCAGAACCTGTACCAGATGTAGTTGGGATACCAACATATTTAGCACGTTCCCCTAATTCTGGGAATTTGAATGCACGTTTACGGATATCCATGAATTTTTGAACTAAGTCACGGAAGTCCACTTGTGGTTGTTCGTAGAACATCCACATAACTTTCGCAGCGTCCATTACAGATCCACCACCAAGCGCTACGATTGTATCAGGCTCGAAGCTCTTCATAATTTCAGCACCACGATTTACAGTTGTGATGTCTGGATCTGGTTCTACGTCAGAGAATACTTCATAAATTACTTTGTTTGGACGTAATTCTAATTGTTCAATAACACGTTGTAAGAATCCTAATTTAACCATTGCTTGGTCAGTTACGATCATTACACGGCTTACATTTTTCATTTTTTGTAAGTATTGAATTGAATCGCGTTCGAAATAGATTTTTGATGGAACTTTAAACCATTGCATGTTATTTCTACGTCTCCCTACTTTTTTGATATTTAATAGATTTACAACACTTACGTTATCCCCAACTGAGTTACGTCCATAAGAACCACAACCTAATGTTAATGATGGGATAAATGCATTGTAAACGTCCCCGATACCACCGAAAGTAGAAGGAGCATTCCAAATAACACGAATCGCACGTACTACACGTCCAAATTCTTTAGCTAATTCAGCATCTTCTGTATGAATCGCTGCTGAGTGTCCTAAACCGTGGAATTCAACCATTTGACGAGCTTTTTCTAAACCGTCTTCACGTGATTCAGATTTAAGCACTGCAATAACTGGAGAAAGTTTTTCACGAGTTAAAGGTTCTTTCTCGCCGACTTCTTTACATTCTGCAGCAAGAATATTTGTTCCTTCTGGAACTGAGAATCCAGCTTGTTCTGCGATCCATGCAGCTGATTTACCAACAATGTTCGCATTTAATTTAGCACCACCACAGTTTTTGCTGTTTGCTTTAACACCAAAGCAGAATTCTTCTAATAATGCTTTTTCTTTTTTGTTTACAAAGTAAGTGTGATAGCTCTTTAATTCTTTAACAAAATCATCGTAAATTTCTTTATCAACGATCGCTGCTTGTTCAGACGCACACACCATACCATTGTCGAATGATTTACTCATTACGATATCGTGAGCTGCTTGACGAATGTTAGCAGATTTTTCAACGTAAGCAGGAACGTTACCCGCACCTACCCCAAGAGCTGGTTTACCGCAAGAGTATGCAGCTTTAACCATCGCATTACCACCTGTTGCTAAGATTGTAGCAATACCATCGTGGTTCATTAAAGCGTTTGTTGCTTCAATTGATGGATGTTCAATCCATTGAATACAGTTTTCAGGAGCACCTGCTGCAATCGCTGCATCGTGAACGATTTGAGCTGCATGTGCAGAACTTTGTTGAGCTGATGGATGGAATGCAAATACGATTGGGTTACGTGTTTTCAATGCGATTAACGATTTGAAAATTGCAGTTGAAGTTGGGTTTGTTGTAGGCGTGATACCACAGATAACCCCAACAGGTTCTGCGATTAAAGTTAATCCTGTTACTTCGTCATCTGAAATAACACCAACTGTTTTTGTGTGACGCATATTGTGCACCACGTGTTCGCAGGCGAATAAGTTTTTCGTTGCTTTATCTTCGAAAACCCCACGTCCTGTTTCTTCGATAGCATGTTGTGCTAATACACCGTGTTGGTCTAAGGCAGCAACAGATGCTTTTGCTACAATGTAGTCCACTTGTTCTTGATTTAACAAGCGGAATTCATCTAGAGCTTTCAACCCATTCTCCACGAGTTGGTTGATTTCTTGTTGTACTTTGTTGTTGTTTTTTTCTTCGCTCACTTGTGATTTCCCCCAGTGTTTGTTATTTTTATCACATTCTTATCTTACACCATTTTTGTAAAAATGTAAACCATTTTCAGTGAAAAAATTTCCTTTGAAAACAGATTCATTTGTTTTCATATCCCCTTTCATAATAAATTCCTAACCTATACCTCCATTCTATCCATTATTCCCAAAATAGCAATACTTTTTCGGAACTTTTTGTAAACCTTTACAAATTTTTTATACAAAAAAGAAGCCAGCATGTCTCCAGCTTCCCTTTTTTAAAATAATTCACTTAAATTGATATCCTCAAGTGTGATTTCTTTATTCGTTTGTGCTTCTAAAGATTCAAAATCGAAATACTCATTAATACTTAATTGATTAATTTGAAAAATCTGCTCAAATAGATTCTCAGGAATTTTTTTCTTCCAACGATAATCTGCAAAGTAATGTGCTAAATCTTCCGTTTCAATTGTTGAGTAGCCTAAGTCATTAAATTCAACAACTTTATAATACAACCAAGTCTTATATTGATTTTTTAAACTCTCTTTATCCATCGATTATTCTTCTTCAGTCGCTACTTCATCAGTATACAATTCATTATTTGTTGGTGCTGATTCTGCTACCACATGATGAATGGCCATACGTTCAAATGTAAGGATCACTCCTTCGCAATCTAAGTCAACCGTATTATTTACAGTATCAATGTTATAAATTACACCGTGTAATCCACCAATCGTAACCACTTTATCTCCAATTTTCATCGCTTCTCTTTGCGCTTGAATTTCTTTAGCACGTTGACGTTGTTTGCGTCCAAAGAACCAAAATGCTCCCCCTGCTACAACAACATATGCAATTAATAATGTCATTTGATCCATAATCTTACCTCATTTCCAATTTCTATGTTTTTACTTTATCAAAAAAGTTGCTCTATTTCTATATTCTTTAGAAATTTCTAGCATTTTCTTTGTTGAAACCATATTCCTCAAAGAACGCTTCTCTAAACTCTAATAAGTTATCATCCATAATCGCTTGACGAACTTGTTTCATTAAGTTTAATAAGAAGTACAAGTTATGATAACTTGTTAGGCGCAAGCCGAATGTTTCATCTGTCTTAAATAAATGACGGATATAAGCACGTGTGTAGTTACGACATGTGTAACAATTACATTTCTCATCCAATGGACGGAAATCACGTTCGTACTTCGCATTCTTCACTACAAGACGGCCTGAACTTGTCATACATGTACCATTACGAGCAATACGTGTTGGTAGTACACAGTCAAACATATCTACTCCGCGAATGACACCATCAATTAATGAGTCAGGTGACCCTACTCCCATTAAATAACGAGGTTTGTTGGCTGGAATGAGTGGTGTTAAGTAATTCAATACTTCATTCATCTCTTGCTTTGTTTCACCAACAGACAATCCACCAATAGAATATCCAGGGAAATCTAATGAAATCATATCTTTCGCATGAGCGATACGTAAGTCTTTATAACCAGCACCTTGTAAGATTCCAAATAACGCTTGTGTATCTGGTGATTTATGAGCCTTTAATCCACGCTCTGCCCAACGAGTTGTACGAGCAATTGAATCTTTCACATAATCATGTGTATGGTGGAAATCTGGACACTCATCAAAACTCATGATGATGTCTGCCCCAAGTTTATTTTGTACATCGATTGAAATTTCAGGAGATAAGAATAATTTAGATCCATTTAAATGATTTCTAAAATGAACTCCTTCTTCTTCAATACGGCGCATATCACTAAGCGAGAAGACTTGGAAACCACCTGAGTCTGTTAAAATCCCTTTTTTCCAATTCATGAAGTTATGGAGTTTACCAGCTTCATCTACAATATCTGCACCTGGACGTAACCATAAGTGATATGTGTTACTTAAAATGATATTCGCGCCCATTTCATCTAACTCTTCAGGAGACATTGACTTTACGGTAGCAAGTGTTCCAACCGGCATAAACATTGGTGTTGGGAAAGTACCATGCGGTGTAATAATTTCTCCAAGACGAGCGCCTGTATGTTTTTCTGTTTTAATCAGTCTGTATTTTACTGCAGGTTCTGTCATTTTATATATCCTTTCTTCGTTTTATAACTATCTAACTGTACTCTACAAATCACAAAAAGTCCAATAAAAACGGGAGTTAGCTCACACTTCACTCCCGTTTTCATCTATTATATTAATCTACAATTTTTGTATAATTGTAACTTGGCTCTTTTAATTTTTCGTCAAAGCCTACTTCTAAGTTATGCCCTTGGAAAAACCATTCATCCCCTGTTTCCACAAAATAAGTAATGCCGTTTTCTACAACACTGACATAAGGATTGCTTGGAGTATCTACTTCAACAGCAAGAGAGAACCCTTCATGGATAGGACTGCATCCGTATACCTTTCCTAGGAAACGAACACCACGTTCTTTAGATACACCCATCTCTTCTTCAAACCAGGCTTGCGCTTTTTTATCGATTGTTAATTGCATTGTATCCACTCTTTCCTTTCATTTACTCTCTCATTCTATCATAAAATAATAAAAAGTCAGTAAAGTTTGCTCACTTATTTCCTGTATATATGAATGAAACGCAATTTAGAGATGCTAGACTTGTGAATCCATTAGACTCATAAAAAGAAACTGTTTTCTTTGAATCATCAGTTGCTAGTTGAATTTGATATACATTCTTGTACTTTTCTAAAGTTTGTTGTAACAATTTTGTACCAATACCCTGATGTTGGTATTCAGGATACACTAAAATATCTTGTATAAACAAAATAGACGAACCATCTCCAACAGCGCGCAGCACACCAACGAGCTTTCCTTCTTCATTAAAGGCTCCTAATATATGAAGAGTGTTTTCGTAAGATGCTTTAAGCATGGTTGGATGCTGTGTGTAATTGGTCCATCCTACAGCCTCATATAAAGGCAGTACCTCTTCTAAACTGAGAGCTGGATTTTCAACATAACGAATCATTTGATTCAACCTCCTTCTATGTAATCATTTCATATACCTTCACAAAAATTATAAATAAAAAAACTGGAATCCACAATAGTGAATTCCAGTTCTGAAATTGTCTAATAAGATTAGCCAAGTTTGTTATAGTATTCAACGACTAGTGATTCGTCAACTTCAGAAGTTAACTCGTCACGTAATGGTAGACGGTTTAATGAACCTTCTAATTTATCTTCGTCGAAAGTAACGAACTCTGGACGACCATATAAAGCTTCTAAAGCTTCTTTAATGATTGTTAAGTTACGTGATTTTTCACGAACACCCACAACATCGCCAACTTGTACTTGGAATGAAGGGATATCTACGCGTTTACCGTTCACAGTGATGTGACCGTGGTTTACTAATTGACGTGCTTGACGACGAGTAGTTGCTAAACCTAAACGGTATACTACGTTATCTAAACGTTGTTCAAGAAGAACCATGAAGTTTTCACCATGTTTACCTTCTTTAATTTTGCCAGCTTTTTTGAATAAAGTAGCAAATTGACGTTCGTTCATACCGTACATATGACGTAGTTTTTGTTTTTCTTGTAATTGTTGACCATACTCAGATAATTTTTTACGGCTGTTTGGTCCGTGTTGACCTGGTGCGTATGGACGACGAGCGATTTCTTTTCCTGTTCCTGAAAGTGAAATGCCTAAACGACGAGATAACTTCCAGCTTGGTCCAGTGTAACGTGACATTGAACATTCCTCCAATAATTGTTTATTTTTTTGGAGTAAAATAATCGCGAAATCTTCGATTCGTGCAGTCACTACAAGGGTTCACCTTTGCAGCCGCGGTTACTACCTTACCCTAAAGGCTAGGACTGTTGACGAGCTTCTATATTTCTGCTGCATATTTTACACAAAAAGTATTGTACCCTATTTCCTATGAAAATACAAGGATTTTACTTTGCTTCCCACTCAAGAGATAAGTGGCAACATTTTTGTTCATCGGATTCCAATTGGTGTAATGTTTGAACGCCATTTTCAGTTTGTCGAATTTCATAAAAACTCTTAACAGAGGCTCCTGGTAAAATTTCTTTATCGTATTTTACAAGAACAGATTTTAGACGGTGACTTCCAACAAATTCCATACCTAAGCTATCCATTACCCAATCAAAATACTTCGCGTTGTTCACATGGTGATTATAATCGATATCATTTAAGCGAACGCGGTACATTTGAACATTCGCATGATCCAAATCAATTTTTGGAACTCTTGGATTACGGCGATTATCCTTTTTATTCTCAATTGGATATTCACTAAGTACTTCTTCATCCAGTGAGATGAGTTTTCGCTCTTCAATATTAATCATTGAAAAAGTTGTCAGAGCATCTACCAGTACTTCTTCATCCAGAGATAAAATCGTATAACGACGGAAAGTAAAGAACTTATTATATCCAACTGGTTCTGTTTCAATAATGATTTCTTCTTCTAATTTTGGAAGACGGTTTACTGTTAATTGGTTCTGAATAACAATCCAAGATAAGCCTTTTTGGTAAATTAAATCAGGGTGTGCTAACGAACGCTCTTGTTTGCGCGAAGCTAGCATCATAATCCCTACAACATGACTTAAGGATAATTCTCCCTTCCAATTACACTCATAGGCCTTCACAACATGATTCATACGTAAAATAGATTCTACCATAATTTATCCTTTCACTCTTTCTTAGTTCCAAACATCTTCACTATCAATATTTAAGACCGAAATGATTTCATGCCCCTTAAATAAAACAATATAGTCTGTTGGCAAGTGCATGATTTCATATAATTCAGGATAATCCGGAAAGATTTCATACGCTTGGTTTCCTTCAAGAGGTTGCGTTTCAATTGTTTGATCCATCGGCGCGATGTACCAAGTTTCATCATCAAAACGGTGTGCATACCACTCATCCACTTCAAAAGTATGATTTGCAACAACTAAAGGTCCGTCAAAACGATATGGAATTAAACGGCCTAATGTTTTTGTGCGTTTACCAGCTTGAATCGTTTTACGAATAATATCTAAGAAATAAGAGAAATCTTCAACCCATTCATCTAATAATTTATGTTCGTAATTTTGAACTACGACTTGGTAATCCTCACCTTTAGGAATCACTTTTACTTGTCCATAATGGATTGGAATTAAAGTGTCGACCTCATCCCAATTCTCTTCAAAATATTCTTCTACGAAAGAAAGCATATCTTCTGCTTCTTTTTGATACTCTTCATCAGCCACTAATAATAAGCGACTTCCATTTACTTCACGAATAAATTCCATAAAATCTCTCCTTCCACGTCTACTAGTGTACCTCATTTCAGTAAAATTTACCTGTATTTACCCGCTAACCTTAAAAATTTGTTATACTAAATGAAAGTATGAAAGGAGCATATCGATGCAAAACAACCCTTTTTATAAGTTTTATCAAAAATCTCTTGAAGAAAGAAAAGAAACATTATTCAATCATCCGACTTTAACTACTAAAGCTAAAGAGTTACTAAACAATGGTCTTGCACTTCCAGAATCCATCGCTAATCAAATGGTCGAAAACCAAATTGAAATATACGGACTACCCTATGGTATTGTGCCTGAATTAATTGTAAACGGGAAAAGTTATATCATTCCAATGGTAACCGAGGAACCTTCTGTGATAGCTGCAGCAAGCTATGCTTCGAAATTAATCAACTTAGCTGGCGGAACAACTACGCTTCAAAAGAAACGAGAAATGATTGGTGAAATTGCTATTGTTCGTTCACCTCTCACATTAGACGAAGTGAAAACGAAACTAGAGGATCAAAAAGAAGCTCTATTTTCGATTGCAAATAACGCTCACCCTTCTATTGTGAAGCGTGGTGGTGGTATTCGTGAGTTATGGGTAGAAGAAAAATCTTCTGACAGGGAACGATTCTATATTTTCTACGTATCAGTCGATACAAAGGAAGCAATGGGAGCCAATATGCTCAATACCATCCTCGAAGCACTCGTGTCTCCATTAGAAGCATTGACCGAAGGCGAAAGCATCATGGCTATTCTCTCGAATCTTGCAACAAACTCAGTTGTAACGGCTAAATGCGTTCTCTCTCCAAGAATCTTAGATACTAAAACGACTAAAGGTGAAGAGGTCCGAGACAGAATCGTTTTAGCAAGTGAATTTTCAAAAGCAGATCCGTATCGTGCAGCAACGCATAATAAAGGAATTATGAATGGAATTGATTCAGTAGTCATCGCCACAGGTAATGACTGGCGTGCGATTGAATCTGGTGCTCATGCCTATGCAAGTTTAAGTGGTCAGTATCAACCATTAACACAATGGTTAAAAGATGAACAAGGTAATCTGGTTGGAACGATCACTCTTCCGCTTCCTGTTGGAACGGTTGGTGGGTCAATTTCGATTCATCCAGGAGCCCAATTTGCGCACGAATTACTGGGACATCCAAGCGCCATTGAATTAGCTGGAATTATCGCTTCGATTGGATTAGCGCAAAACCTTGCAGCCATTAGAGCTCTTGTGACTGACGGTATTCAAAAGGGGCATATGCGACTGCAAGCAAAATCTTTAGGCCTTGCAGTTGGAGCAACCCAAGAAGAACTGCCACTCCTTATGAACTTACTTAGTAAAGCCCCTCACTTAAATCAAGAAACTGCCAAAGCTCTATTAGAAGAATTGAGAAAATAAAAATAGACTTCCCTAGCCTTGTGCTAAGGAAGTCTTCTTTTTTTATTATCTTTCGTCTTCAGTGTATTCCATTAATGTGAAGATGTCGTATTCGCTAATTTTTTCGCGACCTTTTAAATCTGTTAACTCTATTAAGAAAGCTAAACCAACGACTTCACCACCAAGTTTTTCAACTAATTTAGCAGCTGCCGCCATTGTTCCACCTGTTGCTAATAAGTCATCACAAATTAGAACTTTTTGGCCAGGTTTTACAGCATCTTTATGTAAGTGTAATTCAGCTGAACCGTATTCTAAATCGTATTCTACAGCCACTGTTTCACGAGGTAATTTTCCTTTTTTACGCGCTGGTGCAAATCCAATTCCTAATTCATATGCTACTGGACAACCAACGATGAATCCACGTGCTTCTGGTCCAACAATCATTTCAGCGCCAATTCTACGAGCGTAATCAACAATTTGTTGTGTTGCATATTGATAAGCTTTTCCGTCCGCCATTAATGGAGAAATATCACGGAAAATAATACCCTCTTTAGGATAGTTTGGAACACTAGCAATATATTCTTTCAAGTTCATTTAGAACTCCTCCTTTTATTTACCTTGTTGTGAATCCATCCAACTCTTAAGTTCTTGGAACTGGCTATAGTTGAATTTCTTTTCAAGCAACATTTGTTCATTTAACTTTTTCAATAAGGTTGACTCTTCTAAGTCATTTGTTTTCGGACTTTCATTAATCATTAAATGTCCATCTACTATTTTAACAAATTCCAACTCAAAAAACACTTTTAATATAACTCGGAATTGTTCAACTGGAATTTTGAGGAATCCAGCAACCGATACTAATTTTTCATTGTAAGGAATTTGGCCATGAGACTGGATATATTTATACACGCTACCAAACTTAGGCTTATCAGGGATACCTGTTGTTACTACCGAATTCTTCGTATAGGCAATGACATAAAGAGGCTGTGTCCAGTCCATTTTAAAGAAGGCTTCCACTTCTTCTACTTTTTCTGGTAAGTCGAACAGGACAATTGCTTTTGCATTTGGTTTCTCCTGCGAAGCTACAAAGGATGAAAAATCCATCACACTTGAAGTGCTTGGAATTCTTGTTTCTAGTTCCTTTAAGTAAGTTTCATTGCTTGCTAAATATAAACTATTTTCAACACTAAGATGATCTTTTGTAATCTTTGAAGTACGCCAATCAATCACGACTCTACCTTGAACTGCGATATCTTTCACCATTAATTGAGGAAGTCGATTATTTTGCCATTCATTAATTTCTAATGTCCCAGCAATACTTATCTTAGTATCTGGTTGAAGCGAAGCTGCCCATTCCCCTTTACTAAAAGCCATCGCTTGAAGCGTATTTGTAGAATTAGATTCTTTCAAATTCAACTTCAAGTGTTGTTTATCGGCTCCTAATAATTGAGTTGACGCCACTTGAATCCCTTCTAGAGAAACAACTGGTTCTGGATTATCCGTACCAAATGGTTTCAGGCTAGCTAATGATTCGATCCAATCTACCGTAATATCTTTTAATGGAAGAACTTCATCAATTGTCAAAGTAACTTTCGCGTCTAATAAATCTTGATGGTCTTTCGCATACTGTTCAAGACCTTCAATCATCGTTGGGAGCATAATCGTTTCGACTGTTAATCCAGCCGCCATATGATGCCCACCGAATTTTAAAAGATGCTCTTTGACACTTGTTAACGCATCATAGAGATTAAATTCTCCAAACGAACGACCACTTCCCTTAGCAGTTAAGCCGTCTTCACTAATGCCTAACACAATGGTAGGTTTACCAGTCTGTTCGACGATTCGACTCGCTACAATTCCAAGAACTCCTTCATGCCAACCTGGTTGAGCTAAGACAAGTATTGGTTGCTGTGCCTGAGACTCAATCAGAGGCGCGGCTTCTTCAACAATTTGATTCACAATGGCCTGACGTCTTTCGTTTTCAGATTGCATAAAATCAACGATACTTGAAGCTTCCTCATCATCAAATGTTGTTAATAATTGAACTCCCGGAGTAGCATCTCCAAGGCGACCTAGCGCATTTAAACGTGGCCCAATTTGGAATCCAATCGTCTTCTCGTCTAGTTTATCCATTTTGATAGATAGCTTCTCTAATAATGAAACAAGGCCAATACGTTGAGTCTGTTTCATTTGACTAATTCCAAGTTTAGCAATCGTTCTATTTTCATCAGTAAGACTGACTAAATCCGCAATGGTTCCAATCGCGGCTAATTCTACCATTTCTTCTGGAAACTCTCCTAGAAGCGCATGAGCAAGCTTAAATGCAACCCCAGCACCCGATAAGTCTCCACATGGGTAGTTTGCCTCAGGATGTCGAGGATGGATAACAGCATAAGCTTCTGGAATGTCGCTTGGAATCTCATGGTGGTCCGTTAAAATGACATCACAGCCATTTTCCATCGCATAACGAATTGGTTCAAGTGAAGCAATACCACAGTCAACTGTAATAATGAGTGTATGACCTTCTTCGATTGCACGTTGGAACGCTGGAATATTGGGACCATAGCCATCTGTAAAGCGATTCGGTAAATAGTACGATACTTGAGCTCCTAGCATTTCAAGCGTTTCGTAGAGAATCGTTGTACTTGTAATTCCGTCTGCATCATAATCGCCATAAATATGAATGAATTCACCATTTTCAATGGCTTCTTGTATACGTCCTACCGCTTTATCCATATCATGTAATAAGAATGGATCGTGGATAAGATGTGGTGTTGGCGAGAGAAATTCTTGCAAGTCTTCCACAGTTTGTACTCCACGTTCTACACATAAGCGAACGAGATTTTCGGATACACCACTTTCACTTGAAAGAGACGTTACGAGTTCTTCATCTACATTCTCTTTTAACTTCCATGCATAATTTGCAAAACTCATCGTACACCTCCTCTACTTTTTATTGAAAATACTCCCTAATAGTTTGTCTCCTATTTTCGGGAATAAAACATTTAATTTACTCGCAAAGTTCATCGTTTTTGGCAAATTCACTTCACGTTTTTCTCTTTCAATTCCTTTAACTACTTCTTTTGCTACCTTCACTGGATCTAGTACTACAGAGCCTAATTGCTCTAAGTATTTTCCAGTTGGCTCCGCTTTATCGAAGAAGTCTGTCGCAATCGGTCCAGGATTCACAGTCATCACATGGGTGCCATAAGGTTTTAATTCTAAACGCAGCGCATTCGAATATCCTAACACTCCAAATTTAGTTGCTGAATAGACAGAAGATTTAGCCGTCGCTGATTTTCCTGCTTGGGACGCAATATTGACAAACACTCCGCCCTTTTCTTCGATAAAACGAGGAACAAAATGTTGTGTGATTTTAATTAATGCATTCAAATTCAACTGAAGCATTTGTGCGATTTCTGTTTCACTTAAGTCTTTAGCTAATTTAAAGTACCCTAGGCCTGCATTGTTAATCACCATCGTAATTTTGTATGATTCATCTAGTGTAGCTAGCAACTCGTTAATAGACGCATCCTGTGTTAAATCACACGAATAGATATCGACCGGTTTAGAGGTGAACGATCTACACTCGGCTGCTACCTGCTCTAGCTTTGATTCATTACGAGCTACTAGAATTAACTGTACATCTCTTTTGGCTAATTCAAGCGCAATTTGTGCACCTAGTCCTCCGCTAGCTCCTGTCACAAGAGCCACTTGATTTAAAAACCATTTAGCATCCTTCATAATGTTTTACCCTTTCAACAGGAACAATATCAAAATCTTTTACGACTGCAACGTTTTCGAATATTGTTTTTGCTTCTTCCTCTAATTCTTGAGATTGTTTCCCAATATAACGCGCACTAATATGCGTTAACAAGAGTCGTTTAACTTCAGCATTTTTCGCAATTTCAGCCGCTTGAAGACTCGTCGAATGGAAATGACGATAGGCTTGTTGACCTTTATCTCCTTCATATGTTGCCTCATGGACAAGTACATCTGAACGGTACGCTAAGATTTCACTTGCTTCACATTTACGAGTATCCCCACAAATGGTCACAACGCGTCCTTTAATATCCGGAGAAATATAATCTTGTCCATTCACAACAGTACCATCATCAAGAGTAATCGTCTCACCTTTTTTCAACTTGCCATAGAGTGGCCCAAAAGGAATCCCTAATTCTCTTAAACGGTCAGCTTGAAGCTCTCCTGGTTGGTCTTTTTCTGTAATACGGAATCCATATGAAGGAATCCCATGTTCGAGTCGTTTTAATTCTACTTTAAAGTTCTTGTCATCGAAAAGAAGACCTTCTTTTTCAAATTCAACTACTTTTAAAGGATATCCAAGTTTGGAACAAGACGCTTCGATGGTTGTATCAATAAAGCTCTTAATTCCTTTAGGCCCGTATACGATTAATTCATCTTCTCCCCCTTGGAAAGAACGACTTGTGAGTAGTCCAGGTAAGCCAAAAATATGATCTCCATGCATATGTGTAATAAAAATTTTTTTAATCTTACCAGGACGAATACTTGTATTTAAAATTTGTTGCTGTGTAGCTTCTCCACAATCGAATAACCACACTTCATTAATCTCATCGAGAAGCTTTAATGCAATTGAAGTGACGTTTCTCATTTTAGAAGGTACGCCAGCACCTGTTCCTAGAAATTGCAATTCCATTTTAATTTCCTCTCAATGTTTCATAAATTTTCTTAGCAAAGAAGAGTGCTTCTTCATGAGCCCCTACTTCTGTTACATAAGACTTATGTGAATAGAACCAGTCTTGGTCTTTCGAATATTCATTCCAGTCAAGAACATGGACATTGGAATACTTTTCGCTAATTGCTTCGTACACAGCATTCACATCATCTCTCCACGTTTTAGACGTTGTCGTTGTAACAAGGAAGATTTGTTTTTCCATCCCAATGCGTTTAAGTTCCCGTTCCAATTGCCCTTTAGTAAATGCACTATTGGCACCAAACATTAAAACAACTGTGTCATGTAATAGATTCTTTGCTTTCAGTTCATTAATGGTTGAAGCTAAATCTGTTACTTGGGCAATTGTTGTCGCATGCATCACGGCATTTGGATAAATGGTTGTTAATTCATTCGCGATAGCTAATAGCGATTGGTCCCCAATAAAGGTAATCGAACTATTACTGCTAAAAACGGTCTCTTCACGAGTAAGTCCTACCACATTATTAATGGTCTTTAATAGTTTCTTATCCGTTAATTGAGTATTATCTACAATCTCTTGATTGGCATGAATCAATTCTGTAAGAGTTGTCTCTTGCTGGGATAATTTACTTGTCGATTGAACAAGTCCTACCGCCAAAATAATTAACGGTACTGCACAGATTCCAAAGAAAATTTGTTTTCCATAAGGAGATTTTTCTTTCAATAAACTCATCATCTTACGACTAATCGTTACATAACGTCTCTTTTCGAAAATTTGATACCAAACTTCACCAAAGAAGACAATTAAAGCAGATTGAATAATTCCGTGAAGGAAACTACTTGAACCCGTAATTCCTAATTTTGCTTGATATAAAACAATAATCGGTAAGAACCATAAGTAATACGATAAACTTCTGCGCCCAATCACTGTTAATGGTTTAAATCGGAATAAAATTCCTGTCGCTACTTTTGGATGAACACTCATCAAAATAACAGCTGCAACTGTTAAATCAAAAAGTAACATCCCTCCACGATACGTAATATCTTCGTTACGACCTAATGTAAATAATAAAATCACCATTAAAACAATTGGAATTAATCTTAAATACTGTTCATACGGTAATTTAGATTTATACTCCATTTGAAAACGATCTAAAGGATATAACAAAGCCGTACATGAACCAATTAACATTGAAAAGAGTCGTGTACCAGTACTCATTGTGACATACGTTAAAGACTCTGCCCCTTTATAACTAAACACCATTAGCCCAAATGAAGCCGTTGCTAACACTACAATCGCCACAAATAATGAATTATGCTTTTTAAGAAATATACTTAAAAATGCAAACACAATTGGCCACAATAAGTAAAACTGAAAGGCTAATGAAATATACCATAAGTGTTCAAATGGATTTTCAGTTAATAAGTTTGGAATAAACGTTTGTGCTTGGAATATCTGCCACCAGTTATTTAAAAAGACTAAACTGGAAGTAAATGATCCTCTTAAGTTCACTAGCATTTCATTCTGAAACAGCGTTATATAAATGAACACTAGAACGAGCATTGCAATTAAAGGAAGTGCAATACGTGCTAGACGTTTTAATAAAAACTGCTTCAGAGGAATCTTGCCATCATTCATCAAACTTGTCATTAAGCGGTTCGTCATAAAGTAACCCGCTAAAATTAAGAAGATGTCAAGTCCAAGAAATCCACCCGGTAAGCGATATGAATACAAGTGATAAATAATAATACTCAAAATTCCTATCGCTCTTAGGCCATCAAAGGAAGATACGTAAAAACGTTTCTCCATCTCACTTCTATCAATCATATTCAAAACTCCTTAATCAACGAACTCGAATGAGAAGTTCAGAATACGTACTAAGTCACCATTTTCAGCGCCTTTTTCACGTAAGGTGCTATCCACACCCATTCCACGTAATTGACGTGAGAATCGCATTACAGACTCATCATGTTCCATATTTGTCATCTTGAATAGTTTTTCAATCTTATCTCCATATAATACCCAAGTACCATCTGGATCTCTTGTCACTTTGAATGGCGCTTCTTCTTCCTCTAATCCATAAACGATATGTGTTTCCACTACTTCTTCGTTTAATGGGAAGAATTCTGTTTCTTCTAGAACCTCAGCCGTTCTAGCAAGTAATGCTTGAAGTCCATCACGACGATATGCAGAAATCGGGAAAATCTCTCGCATTTCTTGCCCATCAGACAGACTATCTGCTAAATCTTTTTTGAACTTCTCTAAGTTTTCTTCCGCTTGAGGTTGGTCCATCTTATTTGCGACAATTAGCATCGGACGTTCCAATAAACGTAAGTGATAACTTCCTAGTTCTTCTTGAATAATTTTGTAATCTTCGAAAGGATCACGGCCTTCCATTGCGGCCATATCAATCACATGAAGTAATACTTTTGTACGTTCGATATGTTTCAAGAAATGGATTCCTAGCCCAACACCTGTGTGTGCTCCTTCAATTAATCCTGGTAAGTCAGCAACGACAAATTGCTCGCCATTTGGAGACTGCGCCATTCCTAATTGAGGATTCAATGTTGTAAAGTGATAGTCTGCGATTTTTGGTTTTGCACTAGAAATTACTGAAAGTAAAGTCGATTTACCAACAGATGGAAATCCTACTAATCCAACATCAGCAAGTACTTTTAATTCTAAATCGAGTTCAAACTCTTCCCCTGGTTCCCCGTTTTCGGCGATATCTGGAGCTGGATTTTTATGTGTTGCAAAACGAATATTGCCTCGACCACCTCGGCCGCCTTTAGCAACCACTACTTCTTGACCGTCTTCTACTAAGTCAGCTATTAAAGCTTTTGTTTCTGCATTTCTAACGATTGTTCCTGGTGGAACTTTAACGATTAAATCTTCTGCACCACGGCCATACATACTCTTACTCATGCCGTTTTCACCAGGTTTTGCTTTAAAATGACGTTTATGACGGAAATCTAATAAGGTTCTAAGTCCTGAATCGACTTTAAAAATAACACTTCCACCTTTACCACCGTCTCCACCAGCGGGTCCTCCGTCTGGTACGTATTTTTCACGACGAAAAGCAACCATTCCGTCTCCACCTTTTCCGGCTTTGACTTGAATCGTGGCACGATCATAAAATACTGCCATTTCGTTCACTCTCCTTTCTGTGTGAGGTTCTTATTTAACGATTAATGATGTAAAATCTGCGAAGTCTAAAATAATTTGAGATAGTAATCCTAAGAATCTTAGACGATTGCGACGAATTGTCTCATCATCTACCATAACCATGTTTTCATTGAAGAAATCATTAATTTTTGGTGCCATTGCTTCTAAATGACTGTAGAACTCTTCAGGAGTTAGTGTTTGTACTTTTGAATGAAGTTCTTTAATAGCTTTCACTAAAGTACGTTCACTTTCTGTCTCAAGTTGTTCTTCTGAAATTTCACCATCCGCTTCCTCTTGAGCTTTTGCACTAATATTGATTACACGGTTTAAGGCTTCTGCAATCCCTTTGAATTCTTCAGATTCTGAAACAGCTGAAAGAACTTTCGCTGCCTTCAATTGTTCAGGAACTGATGAAGTGTTGCTATTCACAACCGCATCGATAATATCATGACGTTTTGTAATCGTAGCGATACGTTGTGCTACACGTTCACGAATAAAGCTTAAGATAAATGTTTCAACTTCTTCCTCTTTGCCTGATAAGAATTCTGCATAATCAAGACCTAATAATAATTTAGTAAAGTCTTCAATTTCAATGTTCCAATCAAAGGCTGCAAGGATTTGTACTAGCCCCATTACTTGACGACGTAGTGCATAAGGGTCGTTTGAACCAGTTGGGAGCATACCTGCAGCAGTAAAGCTTAAGAATGTATCTAATTTATCTGCTACCGCAAGTAAGGCACCTGGAACAGACGATGGTAATTCACCATCTGCACTTGTTGGCATATAGTGTTCACGAATCGCTTGAGCTACTTCAGCAGTTTCTCCTTGGTTCTTCGCGTAAATTTCTCCCATGATTCCTTGTAATTCAGGGAATTCACCAACCATATTCGTTACTAAGTCGAATTTGTAAATTGCAGCGGCACGTTGAGCTGTGACAACAACATCACTTGGTAAGTTCAACTCTTTTGCAAGACGTCCTACAAGTAATTGAACACGATCCATTTTTTCTGTCATAGAACCAATTTTGGCATGGAAGTTCAATGTTTCTAATTTCTTCAAGAAAGTTGTCATAGGAATCTTTTGATCTTCTTCATAGAAGAATAAAGCATCTTCTAAACGAGCTGTTAATACTTTTTGATTTCCTTTAGCGACATTTTCAATCATGTAGTCATTACCATTACGTACTGAAACGAAGAAAGGTAATAATTGTTTCTCTTGGTTATACACAACGAAATAACGTTGGTGTTCTTTCATTGATGTCACTAATACAGGTTCTGGAACCACTAAGTATTTTTCATCAAACGTACCCGCGAATGCTGTTGGATATTCAAGGATTGAGCTTACTTCTTCTAGTAAGTCTTCATCAATTGGAATAATCCAGTTGTTTTTAGCAGCTAATTCTTGAATTTGCTTACGTACTAGGGCTTTACGTTCATCTTGGTTCACAATGACAAATTGTTCAGCTAAAGCTTTTTCATAGCTTTCTGGGCTTTCAATCGTCGCTTCTTTTCCTAAGAAACGATGTCCTCTTGAAATGCGTCCAGCTTTTACATCTAATACGCCGATTTCTTCAATGACTTCATTCCCGTATAAAGCCACAATCCAGTGAATTGGACGTAAGTATTCAAATGTATGAGCCGCCCAACGCATTGTCACTGGGAATTTCATATCTGTAATTACAGAAGATAAGTTTCTAACGACTTCTTTTGTTGATTTACCAGCAATATGTTGTTTTACATGAATGTATTCTACTCCATTTACTGCTTCCACATAAATATCATCTGTTGTTAATCCTTTTCCACGAACAAATCCTTCAGCAGCTTTTGTCCAAGCTCCATCTTTTTGAGCAATTGCTAAAGATGGTCCTTTAAAGATTTCTTCGCGGTCTGATTGTTCTTCAACTAATCCATTGACACGAACTGCCAATCTTCTTGGAGTCGCAAAAGCTTCTACAGATTCAAAAGCTAAATTTTCATTTTTGAAGAAGTCTTCCACACGTTTTGCTAATTGTTCAGAGCTTGTTCGAACATATTGAGCAGGTAATTCTTCTAAACCGATTTCTAATAATAATGATTGTGTCATTCTCTCTCCTCCAAACTCTCTTATTTCTCTTTCAATAATGGGAATCCTAGCGCTTCACGTTCAGCTACGAAAGTTTTCGCAATCGTACGCGCCATCTTACGAATACGGCCAAGGAACCCTGCACGGTCAGTTGCAGAAATAATTCCGCGAGCATCCATTAAGTTAAATGCATGAGAGCATTTTAAAACATAGTCATAGGCTGGGTGCACTAGACCCTTTTCCATTAATACAGTTGCTTCTTTTTCAAAGTCTGTAAATAATTGCATTAATAATTCTGCATTGCTTTCTTCAAAAGCATATTTAGAATGTTCATATTCAGGTTGAGTGAAGATATCCCCATATTTCACATCTCCAGTCCATACTAAATCATAGACACTCTCAACTTCTTGAATGTATGAAGCAAGACGTTCTAGACCATAAGTAATTTCGCTAGTGACTGGGTGGCATTCTAATCCACCTACTTGTTGGAAGTAAGTAAATTGAGTCACTTCCATCCCATCAAGCCATACTTCCCATCCTAAACCAGCGCATCCAAGAGATGGATTTTCCCAGTTATCTTCCACGAAACGAATATCATGTTCTAACGGGTTAATTCCTAAGGCTTCTAGGCTTCCTAAATATAATTCTTGAATATTTTCAGGAGATGGTTTCATCACCACTTGGAATTGGTGGTGTTGGAATAAACGGTTTGGATTTTCTCCATAACGACCATCTGCTGGACGACGTGAAGGTTCTACATACGCCGCATTCCAAGGTTCTGGTCCAATCGCTCGAAGAAATGTATAAGGACTCATTGTCCCTGCACCTTTTTCAGTATCGTACGCTTGTAAAAGCAAGCAACCTTGATTAGACCAATAATTCTGTAATGTTAAAATAATTTCTTGAACACTTAATTTTTTTGCCATAATAAATCCCCTTTCTATAATGCATTTACTACTGGATAGAATTCATAAATCACACCAGGAATAACTTCACATTTTACTTCTTTAATGGCTTCATTCTTTGTTTTAAACCCGTACATTGAGTAGTTTGAACTTGTTTGGAATTGCTCCAATTCTTCATCCTCATGTCCAATAACGGTTACTTTAATCGGTGCTAGAGACACCACCTTTAATTGAAAATCTTTGAATTCTGACGCAGGGATAACCATTGTAAAATCCATATTATTTCCTCCTTTAATATAAATAAAAAAGTCCCTATGTACACTAATAGCATACATAGGGACGACTAATCGCGGTTCCACCCTAATTTCTTGGTTTAAAACCAAGCTTCATTGTTGATAGACTCTTGTGCGCCATTTTTAATGAACCATGATATGGATTCCACCAGCCCATACTCTCTTCGACATTTTATCATTAAAAAACTCACCGTCAACGTCCTATTAATCTTTCACTATAGTACCGATAATTGCTTAAAAAGTCAAGTAAAGACAGCGATTTACACTAGTTTTAATCCTTACTTCTTTCTTGCATTAACGTCTCCCACGCGACCATCTGATCTAGGAATTTTTTACTTTTTAAACGAATCCCTACATATTCTTCCATAATGGTATCAAAGAGCCGTCTTAACTCGGAAGTTGTCTCATTGGACAACTGAATTGACCCGATTTGTTTTGGGGAATTCACAAGAGCTAATTGCCTTGCAACGTATAATGCTTTCCTAGATAACTGCATGCGATACAGGTCCTCATCTAAATGATGAGTGCACAAACAGCCGTGTTTCTGTACTGAAAAATCAACTAAATCTGTGTCTTTCTGACACACAACACAATGCTGCCATTCCAATTCTACTCCGTAATAACGTAAAATCTTGATCTCAAAGAAGTGTAAAATCACTTCTGCATCGACACCATTGTTAATTGCTTCAATACAAGCCCAAAGCAATTGGAAGACCGTCTCGTTGACAATATGGTCATCCATCACCGCATCTGTTAATTGCGTTAAATACGCTAAAACTGCTTGTGCCTTTACATCTTGTAGAACAATCGTCGCAGGTTTTATATCGTGACTATCCTTAAGAAAACTAAACCCATTTTGATGAATATGCCCTAGGAAAGTCGCTCTTGTAAACACTTGTGTCGCAGCTGTCAATGGATGATTACTCTGTTGCGCATTTCGTAAAAAGAACATCAACTTTCCGTGGTCCCTCGTCAAAATTTTAACGAGCATATCTTTTTCACGATACACCTGTCTCATTAAGACGATTCCATCAAAATAGTGATAATACTCCATTTGTTTCCATCCTAATCTCTATAGTCTGTATCTCGATATCCGTATTCTTGTAAGTTACTCTTACGCTTACGCCAATCTTTTTCAACTTTTACCCACAATTCAAGGTATACTTTATTGCCAAGTAATTGTTGAATATCACGTCTAGCTCTCGTCCCGATTTCTTTTAAGAGACGTCCACCTTTACCGATAATAATCCCTTTTTGCGATTTTCGCTCCACAATGATATTGGCATAAACATGAACTTTATCGAATTCATCCTTTTGCATTTTATCCACAGTTACCGCAACTGAATGCGGAATTTCTTCCTGCGTTAACTGTAAAATTTTCTCACGAATCAATTCTGAGACAACAAAGTACTCAGGGTGATCTGTGATTTGGTCTGCTGGATAATATTGTGGTCCTTCAGGCAGTGCATTAACCAACCCTTCCATCAGTTCATTGACATTGTTTCCTTGTAGAACTGAAATTGGGAATACACCCGCAAAATCAAGTGCATCTTTATAACTTTCCACACGTTCTAGTAATACTTCTGGTGTGACAAGGTCAATCTTATTCAACACTAAGAAAATTGGTGTCTTAATACCTTTAAGCTTTTCAATAATGAAGTCGTCCCCTGGTCCACGTTTTTCACTAACGTTAACCATAAATAAGACTGCATCTACTTCTTTCAATGCAGAATAGGCACTCTTCACCATGAATTCGCCAAGTTCATGTTTAGGTTTATGAATCCCTGGAGTATCTAAGAATACGATTTGCGCATCCTCTTTCGTATAGACTCCTTGGATTTTATTTCTTGTCGTTTGTGCCTTATCAGACATAATCGCAATCTTTTGTCCAAGCACATAGTTCATGAATGTTGATTTGCCGACATTAGGGCGTCCCACAATCGCTACAAATCCTGATTTAAATGATTTTGTCATATTCTCTCCTTAAAAATGAATCCATTTCGGCAAAATAATGATAATCGCAATAATAACCGTGAAGCCTGCGCTTAACAACACTCCACCTGCAGCAATATCTTTTGCCTTCTTTGCTTCAATATGATATTCCTTTTTCACTAGTAAATCGACTAAATTTTCGACAACGGTGTTTAAAATTTCCATGAGAAATACGATGAAAATACAAAGTAAAATAAAACACCATTCGAGTGCAGATAACTTAGAGAAGAAACTAATAATGATGGCTAAAAATGCAATGCATAAATGAGCTTTCATATTTCGCTCTTCTTTAATAACTGTCAAGATTCCATGAAGTGCGTGTTTCAGCGATGTTAGAAAATTAGAATTTTTTTCAGTCTGCTTATGCGTCATCTCGTTTCAACCCATATGCTTCTAGGATTTCTTTTTGCAATCCTGTCATTTCAGCTTCCTCTTCTTCTGTTTGATGGTCATATCCATTTAAATGCAAGAAACCATGCAGTGCTAAGAATCCAAGTTCACGTTCGAGCGAATGTCCATAGTCTTCTGCTTGTTCTTTTGCACGATCTAAAGAAATCACGATATCTCCGATAGATGTTACAAAACTATCGTCTTCTTCCATGATGGATTGCATGCTTTGGAAATCATCATCTGAATCATCTAGTGCGAAGCTAATGACATCTGTTACTTTATCAATATTTCTAAAATCACGATTGATTTCACGAATTCTTTCGCTAGATACAAACGAAATACTGCACTCTTTATTTGCAGGAATTTTTAAATAATCTGCTGCATAAGAAACGACTTTATGTACAAGCTCTTGATGGCTTTCTGGGACTACTTCTGTTTCATCAATAATTTCGATAATCATAATTATTACTCCTTTTTTAAAGTCACTATTATTGTAACAAACTCCCTACATTATTGGAACTTTGAAGGCTGAAGAATCCACTCTTTCCATAAAAATACTCCCTTCTATTGGAACTGTGCCCAATATAGAAGGGAGTCTACATTTTATGATTGTTTTTTCGGTAATTTTGGATATTCAATTCTTGAGTGGAATGTTCCGTTTAAAGAAGCCACGATATTCTTTTCGATAATCGCTAATTCTCTCATCGTAATATCACATTCAACAAATTGCTCATCCTCTAAGCGATTCATAATAATCGAATGGACTAAGTTTTGAACCTTCTCGAGCGTTGGTTCTTTCATCGCACGTGTTGCCGCCTCTGCACTATCCACAATATTGATAACCGCTGATTCTTTCGTCTGAGGTTTAGGACCTGGATATCTGAAATCAGCTTCATCCGCATCTGGATTTTCCTTTAACGCTTCCGCATAGAAATATTTCATTAACGTTGTTCCGTGGTGTTCCGCACAAATATCAATCACTGATTGTGGTAATTGATTTTGTTTTAGAATTTCTACACCTTTACGAACGTGATCAAAAATAATTTCTTTCGATTCATATGGTCCAATCATTTTATGAGGGCTTTCCATATGGGATGGCAAATTCTCAATGAAGAAGAATGGATGCTCTGTTTTACCAATATCGTGATAATAACAAGCTACTCTTGCCAATTGCGAATCTCCACCAATGGCTTCGACACAGTTTGCAGAAATATTTGCCACCATTAAACTATGATGATAAGTTCCTGGAGCTTTTGTAATCAACTCTTTTAACAACGGTTGGTTTGGATTTGACAATTCTGCCCATAATAATACTGAACTATCTTCAAATAAGTAAGTAAAGTACGGCATTAAAATAATTGGTATCAAATATGATAAAAATCCACTGATTGCAGCAAAAGCAATTAGCCAACCTGATTGTGTGGAAATCAATTCATAGTTACTAAAGAATATAAATGGAGGCATCAATGCAACTGGAATAAAAATGTGTAATAGTAACTGTTTAATCCAAGATAAATCTTTCCAGTAAACTTCTTGAATCACACCTAGCCATGCAGCTAACGAGAAGAAAACTGTGGTTAAGGCGATTTCTGTATTAATACTATCACTACCAAACATAAACCAGACTAAAATTGGATAAACTACCATCGCAATAATCGTGAAGTAAAACTTCGTCGTTAACTTATAAATGATGTAGATGAATCCTGCAATCGGGAATGCAACACCAATGAAATCAATCCCACGATTTTGAAGAAACGAAAGAATCTTCAACAAAATAGCCCCAATCGAAAATACAACTGAGAAAACAGTCAATTCATTAACGCGTGTATCCCACTCTTTCTTAGAGGCACTAAGCTTAAAGCGGAAAGTGAACGCTAATAACGAAATCATTAAAATTCCTAGGAATAACAAATAACTATAGAGTTGATGATAATTACTAGAATTGCCATCAATTCCTAATAATTCAAGAATTCTCAAGTCTTCTTGGGTAATAATATGCCCCTCTTGAATCAATACTTGTCCTTGTAAAATACGAACCGGAGAAACACTTTGTTTTGCTTTTTCCTTAGCACTATTCGTTGCATCTTTATCAACAACATTATTTACAACAATACTGTTCGTTAATAATTGTCCCAACATTTCCCGTTCATTATCTGTAAATCCACCATTAAATAATGATTTCTTTGCAGCTTCTTGTGCTTGAAGCAAATTAGATTCTGTAATCGATTTTGACATTTGCTCTTTAATCGCATTCACTAGAGCGGATTCGTAATTATCTAATTTATCTGAGCTAACAGATAGCAATTGAATGATGACACTATCTGGAATATACAAAGCAAAATCTCGAATTGATTTGTTTTCTGAATCTAGACTTTTCTTGAAATAAGTGAGACGATCTTGAATCGTTGCGACTCTTGTTGACACTTCACCTGACGTCGTCGTTGTAGAATCAGTCGCAAAGATTTCACTTGAGGCCTTCGCAGCCACTGTTTTGATGGCTTGGAAGAACTGCTTCACTTTATCAATTTGTTGTTGCTCGCGACTTTGGTCAAAGACATAAATATCTCCAACGCCATCCATCGCCATCTGTTGATTCTTCTCAGTTTGAGCTTTATCCTCAACAGTTCTAGGGGAACGAATCGTTTCTTTAGCCACTTGATTCAATGCCAGCGAATACGAAGTTGGCTGTACATTACTCCATCCTAAAATTAATAAAAATAGGAATGTGACGCCTAATAGCGCAGGTACATATAAAATCCCTAATGTTTCTTGAAACTTACGGAGCTTTTGTCTCACTTTCTTCACCTCGTTCCTTTTCAGTAGTTGTAGAAGCCGAGTAAGCATTAATAATTTCTGATACGATTGGATGACGAACGACGTCTCCTGCATCAAATTCAACAAAGGCAATTCCATTAATTCCTTTTAGTTTACGTTCAGCATCTAAAAGTCCACTCGCTTGGTGCCCTTTTGGTAAGTCAATTTGAGACTTATCCCCATTGACAATCATTTTCGACCCAAATCCAAGACGTGTTAAAAACATCTTCATTTGAGCTCTTGTCGTATTTTGAGCTTCATCTAAAATGATAAATGAATCTTCAAGTGTACGTCCACGCATATACGCTAGTGGTGCAACTTCAATGACTCCTCTCTCAAGAAGACGATTCGTATGCTCCATACCGTATACGGTATATAGTGCGTCATATAACGGACGTAAATAAGGATCTACTTTCTCTTTTAAATCCCCTGGTAAGAACCCTAGATTTTCACCCGCTTCAACCGCTGGGCGAGTTAAGATGATTTTCTTCACTTCACCTTTTTTCAACGCTTGAACCGCCATTACAACGGCAACGAATGTTTTACCAGTTCCGGCTGGGCCTATACCAAACACAACATCCGTTTTCTTAATCGCATGGATATATTGCTGTTGACCATACGTTTTAGCACGAATTGCTTTCCCAGCAAATGTACGGCCTATTTCTTCGTTATATAAATTAACAAAGTAGTCCAAAGTACCACGTTTTGCCATTTTTACCGCGGTTATGATATCTGTTTTAGAAATACTAATTCCACGTGCAATCAGGTCTTGAAGTTGATTAATGAGTTCTTTTACTTGAGAAACTGTTTCTTCTTCCCCTGTAATAAAAAGCTGTTCACCACGATGGGTGATTTGCACTTGAAATGACTCTTCAATAAAACGAATATTCTGATCTTGTGAACCAAATAATTGAATTAATTGAGGATTATCGCTTAATTCAACACTTGCTTTTACGGTTTCATTTTCCAATCAGTTATCCTCCAATCCACACTTATTTATTTAAGTGTGCTTTTACTTGTTCTTTAATGACATTACCGTCTGCTTGCCCTTTAAGAGCTTGCATCACAGCACCCATTAATTTACCAAATTCTTTCTGTGTTGTTGCTCCTACTTGTTCAGCAATTTCAGCAATTTTTGCTTGAACTTCTTCTAAAGAAAGTTGTGCTGGTAAGTATTTCTCAACAATTTTTAATTCGCCTTGTGTTTTTTCAACTAGTTCTTGGCGACCTGCTTTTTCAAATTCAACAATCGAATCACGACGTTGTTTCGCTTCACGAGATAAGATTGTTAATTCTTCTTCAGCCGTTAATTCTGACTTTTTATCGATTTCTGCTGCTTGAATTGCAGTTTTAATCATTCTTAATACTGCTAATGTTTCTTTATCTTTTGCTTTCATTGCAGTTTTAATATCGTTGTTAATGGTTTCTTTTAATGACATTGTTCTCTCTCCATTCTAACTATTTCGTTTGATTGATAAAAAAAGACTGGGACCTAAAGCCCCAGCCTGACATAGTCTATGATACACAGAGTTGACTAGAACTTGCGTTTACGAGCTGCCTCTGATTTTTTCTTACGTCTTACACTTGGTTTTTCATAAAACTCACGTTTGCGAGCCTCTTGTAAAGTTCCGGTTTTAGAAACAGTACGTTTGAAGCGACGAAGAGCATCATCAAGTGATTCGTTTTTACGAACAACTGTTTTTGACATATCCTATTCCCTCCCTCCGAGCAATAAAAAGTAACTGTTTTCTTTTGAATAGAATAACCAAACAAACGAAATGTCCTTTTTTTATTATAGGAAAGGTTCCATAAAATGTCAATCAACTTTACTAGGGTTCTTTTAACTTTTTTAGGAAAGCCTTAAATTACGCTTTAGATGCGCATTTTTCACAAAGGCCAAAAATCTCGAAACGATGTGAATGAATCTCACAACCTTCTAGTTGCTCTTTAAAGAAGTCCATTGGACACATATCGATTTCTTTTGTACTTCCACATTTTTCACAAATAAAATGATGGTGATGCCCATGACTTTGACAACGAAATCTAAATAATTTCTCACCGTTAAACTCTGTCTCTTCTAGAATATTTAATTGTACAAATGTATATAAATTTCGATAAATTGTATCATAACTTAATTGTGGGAATTCAGGTGCAATTAATTCTTGCACTTGTTTTGCTGATAAATAACGATTCGCATCATTTAAAATTTCAACAAGACGTTGACGTTTATTAGTATGCTTATAACCTGCTTCTTTTAATATCTCCAACGCTTCTTCTACATGATGTTGTGAATGGTTATGGTGATGTCTTTTGTGTTCACAGTGGTCGTGGTCACAACAATGATCGTGTGAATGCATATTATTTCCCTCTTTCTTGGCTTAATAATTCTTCAATCCAGTGTGCATCAAATTTTCCAGAACGAATCATTTCAATCTCTTTTTTATATGGGGCAATCTGAACTTTGTCTTCTACTTTAATCCATGGCGTTTCAAGAATTTTTGGAAGATTTTTGAATTCTGGTACATGAATAACGTTCATTAGGGCATCAAAACCAATCTCACCAAAACCGAAGTTCTCATGTCTATCTTTATGAGCAGCAATAGGATTTTTCGAATCATTTACGTGAAGTACTTTAATACGATCCAGACCAACCGTTTTATCAAAGTGAGTTAATACGCCTGATAAATCATGCTTAATATCGTATCCTGCATCATGAACGTGACAAGTATCAAATGTAACCGATAAGTGCTCATTATAAGTCACTCCATCGATAATCCGTGCTAATTCTTCAAAGGTACGAGCTAACTCTGTTCCCTTTCCAGCCATTGTCTCTAATGCAATTTGAACTTTTTGGTCTTTGGTTAATACTTGATTCAATCCATAGATGATTTGATTTAAACCAACATCAACACCAGCACCTACATGAGAACCAGGATGAAGAACGACTTGTGTTGCACCAACTGCTTCTGCACGTTTTAATTCTTCTTTTAAGAACTCAATTGCAAAATCAATATATCCTTCTTTTGTCGTATTGGCTAAATTGATAATATATGGCGCATGAACGACAACTTCTTCGATTCCGTTATCTTTCATAAACGCTTTCCCTGCTTCAACATTCAACTCTTCAATGGGTTTTCTTCTTGTGTTTTGCGGAGCTCCAGTATAAACCATCATCACATTTGCATTATAACTTGCTGCTTCACGCGCAGAATTTAGCAACATTTCTTTTCCACTCATTGAAACATGAGACCCAATTAACATAACAATCCTCCATAAAATTCAATATTCACCATTATTTTACTAAAATAATTCTTCTGCAATCAAGCTGTAAGCAATTTTTTATACACAAATAGCGGTTTTATTGGTATAATGATAAAGAAATATATACAAAAAAAGGAGCCCCTATGGATTCAGTACTGAAATTCTTTAAAAAGAAAAATATACAGCAATTGCTGGGCTTTCTTGTTTCACTTCTACTCCTTTGGATCATTGCTTATCCTTTAGTGAGTGAAAGTTCAACAGTAAAACCACAAGCAAATACTCAACAAAGCCAACCAGATAGCAACGGTTCAAACACTGCTACCCAAACATCCACTATGGTTAAAAATAAAATTGTCGAGTTCGCTGTCAATACAAGCGATAAACCGATTAAGGCCTACCATACAATGGATGCTAAAGGTATTCCAGTTGGCGAATTTTCTAAAAACCAATATTTATTGGCGCTACATAAACTTGATAATGGTTGGGTTCAAGTTCAATACGGTGACCAAGTAGCCTACGTCGAGGACAAAGATATTCTCATTACTACGATGATGAAAGGCTATGCGTCTGATGGATTGAAATTACGTGAAACGCAAGATGCAAATTCGAAAGTTCTCTTAACGATTCCTAATGGTGAACTCTTCTACCTTATTGAAGAACTAAACGATAAGGTCTTAAAAGTTCGTTATTTCGATAAAGAAGGTTATGTAGACAGCGACTCTACCAACTATGCTATTGAAATCATTCAAGAGATTCTAAATAAGCAAGCAGGACTTCCAACAACGATCGACTCGAATAAGATGTTTGTTACAAAACTAAAAGAAACACCAATTTACTCAGCTGCAAACACCACTTCTGATTTAATCGGAACTGTCGATAAAGGAACTCAATTTGTATATGAAGATCGTGAAGGTGATTTCTATAAAGTATCCGTTGGAAATGGTAAGTTTGGGTACATTCCTTACTGGTTAGTGACTACAAACTTTGCAGGTATAGAAACTGACGATACAATTCCACAAGGGATTAAAAATGCAACAATCGTCATCGACCCAGGGCACGGCGGTGAAGATCCAGGTGCTGTTGTAAACTTCAGTGAAAAACACGAAGCTGACCATACATTAACAACTGCTCTACTTGTGAAGAAAGAACTAGAAGCAATGGGTGCTAAAGTTATCTTAACAAGAACTAGTGATACATCCGTATCTCTTTCTGAACGTGCAGAAATTAGTAACAAAAATAATGCAAATGCATTTATTAGTATCCACTTTGACTCTTCAGAAGATGATAGCGCAAGTGGAACAACAACTTACTACTACAGTGATAAGAGTGAAAGCTTAAGTCAAACAGTGAATAAGTATTTATCTCGAAACCTTCCGTTAAAAAACCAAGGAAGCAGATTCCAAAACTTCATGGTCCTTCGAGATAACGCTCGTCCTTCTATTCTTTTAGAACTTGGATACTTAAACAACCAAGGTGATAATAAAGTGATTTCTTCTGAAGAATATCAACAAAATATCGCTAAAAGTATTGCTAACGCATTAAAAGAATACTTCCAATAACCATATAAAAAGCGATGCTACTCCACATGGAATAGCATCGCTTCTTTTTATTTTAAAATAAATCATCAATTTCTTGACTTGTTGTTTCTACTGGAGTTGTATAGTTTGCAGTAATTTCTTCAATCACTGTTTGCTCTACAGCTTCTTTAATTAATCCTTCTACGTCAAGACGTTGTTCATATTGACGTGCCTTCTCTAGTTTTGGTTTCGTCTTAGGACTTGGTGGTGCAAATACCGTACAACAATCTTCAAATGGTTGAATCGATAACTCGAAAGTATCAATTTCTTCAGCAACTTTAATAATATCGAGTTTATCCATTGTTGCCACTGGTCGAATAATCGGTGTATTTGTAACATCATTAATCGCCACCATGCTATCCAATGTTTGAGAAGCAACTTGTCCTACAGATTCCCCGTTAGCAATCGCAAGAGCGCGTGTATTTTCTCTTAGTTGATCCGTAATTCGAAGCATAAAACGACGCATAATCGTCATTAAGTATGCTTCTGGTACACTCTTCTTAATTTCCTCTTGGATTCTTGAGAATGGTACCGTTAAGAATTGAATACTTCCTCCAAAACGCGCAATTTTCGCTGCTAAGAGTTTTGTTTTCTCCAGCGCCTGTGGACTCGTGTACGGTGGACTCGCAAAGTGAACACATTGAATCTCCATACCGCGTTTCATAGCTAAATATCCTGCAACAGGAGAATCAATCCCTCCTGAAAGCATCAGCATTACACGGCCACTTGTGCCAACTGGAAGCCCTCCAGCGCCTTGAATGGTCTTTAAACTTACCATTATGTGCTCACGGCGAACATCAATACGAACTGTAATATCTGGTTGTTTCAATTGAACCTTAATTTCAGGATATGTTTCTAACACGGCATCCCCTAAAAATAAGTTGATTTGATTGGTATCCATCTCGAATGTATGATCCGAACGTTTTGTCATAATTTTAAACGTCTTACCTTCAAGATTTTCTTGGCTTAATAAATCAAGAACGACTTTCTTAGCCACTTCCATATTTTTCTCAATAATATAGACTGGAGAAATCGATTGAATCCCAAAAATCGGTTTCACTTTTTCAATTACGGCTTCTTCAGGCGCTTCATGCAAATCTAAATACATAAAGTCATAATCTGGAATCACCTTAACTTGAGGGTAATCAACCAAAGCCTTTTTAATATTTGACGCTAATTTTTGTGTGAACATTTTTTTGTTTCTACCTTTAGTAGAAAGTTCACCATAGCGAATCAAAATTCTAGTTTTCAACAGTTTCCTCCTTTTATTTTAAAAACGAAAATTGTTTCATTAACTGATGAAGAACATCAACAAACTGTTCGACTTCTTCTGTTGTATTGTCGTTTGATAGGCTGACACGAACGGCTCCTGTCGCCCACTCCGTAGGAACATCCATCGCATATAAAGTGCTTGATGAATCTGCTTTTTTACTTGAACAAGCAGAGGTTGTAGAAATGTAAATACCATGATTTTCAAACGCATGGACAACCACTTCCCCACGAACCCCTTTAATCGCAAAACAAAGAATATGACTTGCTCCCTCTTCTGGAGAGAAGATGCGAATTTCCGGTTTTTGAACTAGCTCATTCCATAGTTGATTGCGAAGTTCTCCTGTAATCGACTTTTCTTCTAAAGCCATACGTAATGCCTTTGTCGCGGCCACAATACCCGGAAGATTTTCTGTCGTACTACGTTCCCCTTTTTCCTGACCGCCTCCTGTTAAGAGAGCTTGAATCTTACGTCCAAACTTCTTATACAGAATTCCAACACCTCTTGGCCCATGGAATTTGTGCGCAGAAAGGCTCAATAAATCAATGCGTCCAATGGCTAGTAAATGGCTTACACGTTCAACTGCTTGAACAGCATCCACATGAAAATGAATGGATGGGTATGCTTCTAACACTTGTGCAACTTCTGCAATTGGTTGAACTGCTCCCACTTCATTATTCACAGCCATTACACTTACTAGAATTGTATCTTTACGGAGACTCTCTTTTAATTGTTCAACACTAATCATCCCTTTAGAATCGACATCTAAATAAGTCACTTCAAACCCGAAACGTTCTAGCTGCTTGCAGGTTTGAATGACTGACGGATGTTCAATTTTTGTGGTGATGATATGTTTCCCAAATACAGATTTCTCAAGAGCGGTTCCTTTAATGGCCCAGTTATTCGATTCAGTTCCGCCTGAGGTGAAGAAAATCTCCTCAGGTTGAACTGATAATAAACTTGCCACTTGTGTTCTTGCTTTGGTCAACACTTGATAGGCATCGACTCCTAATTGGTGTAGGCTCGATGGGTTGCCAAAGAACTTTTGGCTGACTTGAACATAGCTCGTTAATGCATCATCATAAATTTTTGTTGTTGCTGCATTATCTAAATAAATCATTCTACTATCCTTTCAAACTTCATTAGTTCGCAACGATGTTTACTAAGCGTCCTGGAACCGCAATGACTTTACGGATTGTTTTTCCTTCAATTGCAGATTTTACTGAATCATGCTCTTTTGCAAGCGCCTCAAGAGCAGCAGCATCTGCGTTTGTTGGAACCATTACGCGTGCTTTAATTTTTCCATTTACTTGGAAAATGACTTCAACTTCATCTTCGACTAATTTAGATTCATCATAAGTTGGCCATGGTTCATAACTAATTGATTCTGTAAAGCCAAATTTACTCCAGATTTCTTCAGCCATATGTGGTGCTAATGGTGCAATCAATTGTACAAGACCTTTCATGTAGTCAAATGGCAATGCATCTGCTTTGTATGCTTCGTTGACGAAAATCATCATTTGAGAGATTGCAGTATTGAAATGCAACTCTTCAAAGTCTTCTGTCACTTTCTTCACTGTTTGATGGTATACTTTATCCAATTTGCCATCATTTAGTTTTGTGATACGGTCACGCATCTTACCATTATCATCAATCATCAGTCTCCAGAAGCGGTCTAAGAACTTACGGCTACCCTCAAGTCCTTTTTCGCTCCATGCAATTGATGCATCAAGTGGTCCCATGAACATTTCATAGACACGTAAAGTATCCGCACCATATTCACGAACAACATCATCAGGGTTTACAACATTCCCTTTAGATTTAGACATTTTTTCGTTACCTTCACCAAGAATCATTCCTTGATTAAATAGTTTTTGGAATGGTTCTTTATTTCGAACAACGCCTAGATCATATAGCACTTTATACCAGAAACGAGCATATAGTAAGTGAAGAACGGCATGTTCTGCACCACCAATATATAAATCAACTGGTAACCATTGTTTTACTTTTTCAGGGTCTGCGATTCTTTCTTTGTTATGTGGATCAATGTAACGTACAAAGTACCATGAGCTTCCTGCCCATTGTGGCATTGTATTTGTTTCACGACGACCTTTCTTACCTGTTACAGGGTCCGTTACATAGAGCCAGTCTTCAATGGCTGCAAGTGGTGATTCACCTGTACCACTAGGACGAATTTTATCTGTTTTTGGCAATACTAATGGCAATTCACTTTCTGGAACAGTTGTCATTGTACCATCTTCCCAATGAATGACTGGAATTGGTTCACCCCAATAACGTTGACGAGAGAACAACCAGTCACGAAGACGATAGCTTACTTTCGCTTCTCCTACTCCATGTTCTTCTAGCCATTCATTCATTTTTGCAATTGCGTCAGCTTTATTCAATCCGTTAAGGAAATCTGAATGAATATGAACACCGTCCCCAGTGTACGCTTCTTCTTCAACATTTCCACCTTCGATCACTGGAATGATATCTAATCCAAATACTTTTGCAAATTCATAGTCACGTTCATCATGCGCTGGAACGGCCATAATCGCACCTGTTCCATAAGTGCTTAATACATAGTCCGCAATCCAGATTGGAATTTCTTTTCCGTTTACTGGGTTAATGGCATATGCTCCAGTAAATACCCCTGTTTTTTCTTTAGAAAGTTCTGTACGTTCTAAGTCAGATTTTGTAGAAACTGCAGCAATATATGCATCCACTGCCTCTTTTTGTTCAGGAGTGACAATCTTTTGAACTAATTCATGTTCTGGTGCTAATACATTGTAAGTAGCTCCAAATAAAGTGTCAGGACGTGTTGTAAAGACTTCAAAGCTTTCGTCTGTTCCTTTTACATTGAAACGAACTTGCGCACCTTCTGAACGACCAATCCAGTTTCTTTGCATATCTTTGATGCTTTCTGGCCAATCTAAATCATCCAAATCTTCAAGAAGACGATCAGCATATGCAGTAATTTTTAGCATCCATTGTTTCATTGGTTTACGGTAAACAGGATGTCCTCCACGTTCACTCTTTCCATCGATTACTTCTTCGTTAGCTAGTACTGTTCCAAGAGCTGGACACCAGTTCACTGGAATTTCAGCTTCATATGCAAGTCCCATTTCCACTAATTTTGTGAAAATCCATTGTGTCCACTTGTAGTATTCAGGATCTGTTGTATTAATTTCACGGTCCCAGTCATAACTGAACCCTAATTCATTAATTTGACGTTTGAAGTTTGCAACGTTTACTTTCGTGAATTCCGCTGGGTCATTACCTGTATCTAGAGCATATTGCTCTGCAGGAAGTCCAAAGGCATCCCATCCCATTGGATGTAGCACATTATACCCTTGTGCACGTTTCATACGAGATACAGCATCTGTTGCAGTATATCCTTCTGGATGACCTACGTGAAGTCCTTGACCAGATGGATAAGGAAACATATCTAATGCGTAGAATTTTTTCTTAGAAGGATCTTCTGTTGTTTTAAACGTATGGTGTTCTTTCCAATATTTTTGCCATTTTGGCTCGATTTCTAGATGATTAAATGTCATCTGATTCACTCCTTTCAAAATAAAAAACGCCCCACCTGTCATTGACAGATAGGACGCAATACGTGTTACCACCTAATAATTTTTACTCATCTTACCTGTAACGCGGGCGAGGCGGAAACTCTTACTATTCGTTCAGAGTTCGGCTAAAAGGCGAGTTCAGTTTATTGAAATGATGCATTTTCACCAACCATGCACTCTCTACGTCTATCAAAGAAACCTACTATTCCTCTATCTGCTTTTGTGAGTCTTATTCTAGCAGATTATTTTGAAACTTTCAACACTTGACCAACGCGGATTGTGTTTGAAGTTAAGCCGTTTAAAGCTCTTAATTCAGACAATGTTAATCCGTTATTCTTAGCGATACGGAATAAAGTATCCCCTGCTTGTACTGTGTGCGTTGATGCACCAGTTGAATAACTTACTGTTTTAGCTGAAGTTGTAGTAGTTGCTTTTGCTGATCCAGATACTACTAATTGTTGACCAGGACGAATTGTACTTGTTTCTGATAAGCCGTTGATTGATAACAATGTAGTTAATGAAATACCGTGGTTATAAGCAATACGGTATAAAGTATCTCCTGCTTTAACAGTGTAAGTACCGTTACCAGTTGAAGTAGATGTTGTTTGGTAACTTACTGGTGTAGCTGTTGTTTGGCTAGCACTTCCTGAAACAGATAATGTTTGTCCAGGACGAATTACTGATGATTGTGATAATCCATTGATGCTTAATAATGTGTTTAAGCTCATTCCTGAACGACGTGCGATACTGTATAAAGTATCACCTGCTTGTACTGTATATGTTCCAGAAGTTGATGTTGAAGTCGCTGATGTTTTAGACGGTGTGTATCCAGCAGATACAGAGCGTCCTTCTGATTGAGCAACTGTTAAGCTTTGTCCAGGGAAAATGATTGAAGATTGTGATAATCCGTTGATGCTTAATAATGTGCTTAAGCTCATTCCTGAACGACGTGCAATACTATATAAAGTATCTCCTGGTTGAACAATGTAGTTACCAGAACTTGTACGAGTTGAAGCAGTATTTGTTTTAACTACTGAAGATGAAGCTTCTCCACCTACAACGCGTAAAGTTTGACCTGGTTGGATTACGCTTGAAGTAGAAATGCCATTTACTGAAATTAATTGAGATAAACTCATACCGAATTTACGGCTAATTCCATATAATGTATCTCCTGCTTTAACTGTGTAGTACCCGTTTGCAGTTGCTTTAGTAGTAGAAGAAACAGATTGTGTGCTTACTGTTGTAGCTACTGTAGAATTTGTTTGTTTTGCTGGTGTGCCTAAAGATAATGATTGACCAGGACGAATCACTGATGAAGTTGATAAACCATTCACTGTTAATAATTGATCCACACTTACACCTGATTTACGACTGATACCGTATAAGGTATCACCTGCTTGTACTGTATATTGTCCGCCAACAGAAGAAGTTCTTTCTTCAATATCAGCAGCAATCGCAGTTGCAGTTCCATTATCATATTTCGTTAATCCGTATTGTTCGATAATACGGTTTAATTTTGCATAATATGCAGTATCTGTTGCATAACGTCCTGTTAAGTAACGTGTAGCATCTTGATAGCTGTTTGTACGGCTCTTCCATGCACCTGAATAGAACAATGGTGCACCTTTAATACCGTTGATGATTTTATCTACATAGTCATCCATAGACTCTTTGTAAGAAGGATATTTTCTGAAGTTATCGTAAATACCATAGTATTTTTGAGCTCCAGCATCTTCTAATGTATACATGTTTACAGATTGACCGTTATAGTTCCCCTTTACACCAAATAAGTTGTGGTTTGGCTCAGCAGATAACGCACTAGTTCCCCATGCAGATTCTAACGCTGCCTGTGCGATCATTACTGAAGTATATACATCTTTTCCTTCTGTTGCTTGTTGAGCAGCAGGAATAATTTTATTTAAGAATTGTTGTGCAGGTGATTGTACTTGATTTGAAGGTACTGTATACGCATGTGATTTTGGCGCAAGTACTAATCCCGCTACTGTAGTCGCTCCAACAACTGCAACTGTCTTTTGTAAGTTTTTATTTGCAGCCTTTAAAGCTTTCATTTGTTTTTCCTTTTTTAAACGTAAATATCTTTCGTGTTTTGTTTCTGTCATCCTTTTTTCCTCCATCTAAAAACTAATTCGTTATTCATTATAGTAGGATAAATTCTTTTGTGTAGGGGAACGTTGCACGAACACGCAAATCGTCGTATACTCTTAATATCCGTAAAAATTATGTAACAAAATGTAAAATTTTAGTTAAGAGGTGCTTATTTTGAAGAATGCACAGCAATTTAGTCACGAAATGATACTGTCTGTAAATTTAGAAGATGGAATTTTTATTGACGCAACCGCAGGAAATGGACATGACACACTTTTCCTGGCACAACATATAGAAAAAGGTTCGAAAATTCTTGCTTTTGATATTCAAGAGCAAGCTATTTTACAAACAAGACAATTATTACAAAACAATGACTTAGAAGAAAAAGTAACTTGCATTTTGGACTCTCACGCACAACTTTCGAATTATTTAGATGAAAATGATTTTGTTCGATTAGCGATTTTTAATCTTGGATATTTACCAGGAAGTGATAAAAACATCATCACAACTTCCTCTTCTACTCTAGAAGCCATCCAGATTTTACTAGAAAGATTAGAAAAAAAAGGAAAAATAATCATCGTTTCCTATTATGGTCATAACGGTGGTTTAGAAGAGAAAGATTCGGTTGAAGAACTTATCGCTCTTCTTCCGCAAAAAGAATGGTCTGTATTAAAATATCAATTCATCAATCAGATCAACTGCCCTCCAATTTGTTATGTCATAGAAAAAAAGTAGAAAATTATCATATATGATAATTTTC